>JACQFU010000078.1 GCA_016199905.1 Candidatus Wallbacteria bacterium | reverse complement strand
GCGTGGGCAAGGTCAGCGGCCTCTCCGCGGGCACGGAGAGCAGATAGGCGCCGCCGGGATCGACGGCGAAGGGACTTGTGATCCCCGGCAGATAGACCTCGTGCCTTCCGAGACCGGTCGCGTCGATTCCGAGCCGCGTGACGAAGCTCGCGCCGGTGAGACGCCTCAGGGCCTCCGCGTCGAAGTCGGCGGGGACGGCGGTATGCGGATAGCCAATCAGGTTGAGGCCCGCGACGAGCGCTCTCGCGCGAGGACGCATCGACTCGGCCCAAGGCAAACCCACGAGCCGGGCGCTCCGAGCAGCGCCGAATCGAGAGAGAACGTATCCGACATTGGGCCGAACCGGCTCTGCATCAGCCTCGGCTCCCGGAAACAAGACGCGGAACCGGCTCGCGTTGCACGCAGCCACGAACCGGCCGCCCGTGATGCGCATCAACTCTCCCAGCGAGAATCCGCCGGCCGTCGTGGTGGGTAATACCGGCAAACTCACCAGATTCAAGCCTCTCCCCAGCTGCAATCCAGCTTCTCTCGTCGCGGTGGACGCCACGTCGAGAGTGCCGGCTGCCGGCTCGCTGCGGTCCCGGCCGCTGTCGACGTACAACTGGAACACGTACCTCAACCGGCCGCTCCCGCTGAAGGCAGGCGTTACGAAAGTGGTGAGCAGCGAATAGGGATTGGAGAGCGTCACCTGCGGTCCGCTCGTCTGGGTCCACGTGTACCGCAGTGTCACTCCGGAGTTTCCCGTCCGCGCCGACGACTTGCTGGCGTCCAGGCGTACGACAGTCCTCGGGGCCACGTACGCCACGCGGTTCGGGCCCTTGGCCGAGAAGCTGCCCTTGAGCTTGCCCGAAGGTTCTTCGAAAACTTCGAACTGAGCCTCGGGCACGACGTTGTCCGGACTGTCGACGATCACTCGGAGATCGCGGCTCACCCGGATGCCGGTCGGACTGCCGTCGCTGTCCAGCTCCGAGACGACGCATCTCAGGACATGGACTCGCGAGGTCGTCGGCTCGAACTCCACCGTGGACACGAGTGACTCCGTGTTCAGCAAAGCCGGAGTCGTGAGCTGGACGGCGGGTCCCGAAACCTGGGACCACTCGAAATTCAGCCTTTGACGCAGGGGTCGTGTCCCCACGTCGGGGTCCGTGACGACCGCTTTGAGCGTGACCCTGGCCGGAATCGTGACCCGAAGGCTCCGGGCCAGCTTGATCTCCAAACTGTCTCCCAGGTCGTCGCCCACGTCCGTCGTCGTCGAGGCGGATGCCTGAAGAGCAAGGCCGGGAACAGTGTCTCCCGGGTCGCGCACGACGAGGCGGAGCGCCTTTGCCTCGGACTCGCATCCCTTCGTCCCGATCGCTTGCAACTCGAATTCGTAAAGGCCGGCAACGGCGGGGAAGAAGACGGGCTGGGCCGCAGTGGCAGATGGAGAGAGCCCGACACTGGGCCCCTGGGTCTGCCGCCAGAGGAAGCGCAGGCGGCCCGTGTCGAGCGGGTTTCCCGGCGCCGACGAACTGGCGTCGAGCGTGATGTTGGCGCCGCTTGCCTGGAATGGTTGCGGCTCCCGGCCCGGTTCCGACCGTTGGCCCGTTGCGGGATCGAGCACGCGCGGATCGGCCGTCGGCAGACAACCGCCATCGTCGATCACGACCCGGACCTTGCTCGGTCTGCTGGGGAGAAGGCCGTTCGACACGGTCAGCGCGAAGTCGTAGACGCCGCTCAGAGTGGTCGCGAATGTCGGCGTCGCCGAGGCTGCGTTGCTCAAACGGATTGCCAACGTAGTCAGTACGGTCCAGGCGTACGAGAGGTCCCGCGGGGGCGAGTTGGCGTCGTGACTCTCGCGGCCGTCCAACGTGACCCACGCCTTGGGATGCGCAGGGTCGAGCACGTCCGGGAGCGACGGCAGCAGATGGCCCGCTCCATCCGTCCGGATCGGGAGGTACTGGTCGATGCCGGCATCGGCCGTGGGCCGCAGCATCTGCGACTCGCCCGTTGCCGAACCGAGCGTCGAGTTCGCGAGGACCAGGGCGCTCCTGGGGTCGTTGAGCTGCGCGAGCACTCCGAAAGACAAGACGAGCAGCGTACCGTTGCGGGTCAACGCCGGCGCGGGAGCGATGCGAATGTCGAGTCGACCGCCCGATTGTGCCGTCACCTCGACACGGTTGCCGGCCAGCGCGCCTCCGAGCGAGAACTCGTTGTAGGAAAGCAAGGCCGGGTCGAAGTCCACCGCGATCGAAAGACCGCTCACGGGGCCGCTGACGCCCGTCAACACGAGGCTGGCCGACACCGAGTCTCCGCTCCTCGCAGGTCTCAGCTCCACCCGTGGCGGGGCGAAGCTGCCTACCGAGAGATGCAACGGTGATTGCGCCGTATGGCCGGCGCTGGAAGTCGAAGTCGCGCGGCACCACCGGCACGCCCGCCAGCCTGCCCGTAGCCCTATTCACGTACAGTCCCGGGGGCGCCTTGCCCACCGTTCGGAATGCGTACGGGGGCACGCCTCCACCGATGGTGGTGACGGTGCTGGCGCTGTAGGAGACGCCGGCGGTCGCCGCGCGCAAGGTGGCCGTTCCAAGCGCGAGCGTACCCCCGGTTCCCGCGAACGCAGAAACGCGACCGACTCGATAGCCGTATCCGTTCACGCTGCGATCGCTGACGAGCTGCACCTGCACCGTGGCCCCCGGGATGACCAGCGAGGCGCCTGCCAGGGCGTCGCCCGAGAAGGGGCTTCCGGGTACGCGCTGCCCCTCGGCGCCGGTGACGTCGATGAGGTCGTAGCCGGTTTCCACGAACGTGCGCGGGTCGAACTTGACGAGGATGGCAGCCGGCGATCCAGGCAGCGTGAAGCGCGCGATGTCGCGCGAGTTGTTGGGGTAAGGATGAGGACTCTCGGGCAGCAATCCTCCTCCGACGGCCAGCACGGGAAGCTGGTAGTGACGCACTCCGACGGCTCCGCCCGAGTCCCGCACGCCCACGTTGAAGCCGTACTCGCCCGGGGCATCGCAGGTGCCCGAGAGCGTGCCGGAACGGCCGAGAGACAAGCCCGGCGGAAGCGCTCCGCCCGCGAGCTCGAAAGTCAGCGGTGGCTGCCCGCCGGTCGCGGCGAGCTGAGCCTGGTAGGCCTGGCCCGCTCGAACTGCCAATAACTGAATTGGTTGCACGACCATCGCGAGGCGCCCCTGGTACGCGGGGCTGACCGCAATGACGCGATAGCCGAATCCCGCGACGTTCGGGTCGCTCACGAGGCGCACCTGGACGCGGTTGCCTGGAACGCGGACGGTGCGGCCGGAGAGCTCGCTCCCGGTGAAGGGGCTTCCCGCGATTTCGGCGCCGGTGCCGTCCAGGACGTGGATGAAGTCGATGGCGGGCTCGACGAACGTCGCCTGGGCGAACGTCACATCGAGGGCCGGCGGCGAGCCGGGCAGGGTGAACTGTCGCGTATCGTCGAAGGAACCCGGGTAGGGATGCGGGCTCTCCGGCAGAGCGTTGCCGCCCGCGGGAAGTACGGAAAGGCGGAAGGACCGCCTGACGCTCGCAGGCGGATTGCCGGAGTCTGTTGCGCCCAGCTCGAAGAGGAAATCGCCCAGGGCCGACGGGACGCCCGACAGGACGCCCGTCGCGGAATCGAGCGTGAGGCCCGGAGGAAGGCTGCCGGCCAGGTCGAAGCCGACCGGCGGGCTACCTCCGAGGATCTGCACTTGCTGGGAGTACGACGACTCCGCAAAGGCGGACGGCAACGCATCGGTCACCATCCGAAGAGCGCTCGAGGCCTCGTTGGCCACCAACGCGATGGAGTAACCGCCAATGGCTTGGTTATCGGAGGCTCGTACGCGCACGAAGTACGTCCCGCCTTGATTGAGAGGGATCGAGGAGATACGCGACCCCGGACCGCGCGCCGCCTCGATCGACAGGTCCCCACTCGCGTTGCGCTGCCCGCTATCCTCGGCGATCACGGTGGTGCCGTCGGGGGCGTAGAGCGTCACGACCGCGTCGGACAATCCTCCCGTGTCCGGGTGAACCTCGAGGCTGTAGCTGCGGCCGGCCCCGGCCTGGAACTGGAAGAAGTCGACGTCGCCCGGGAGCTCCAAGCTGGCCCTCACGGGCGGACCGTTCACGGCGAGCCGGTCGGACGTGGTTGTCGCCGTGGGGGCGTTCGGATGGTCGTCGGAGCCGCTGCCCGAAGACCTGCGCACCAGGCGCAGGATGCGGCTGTTGCCGGTGTCGGCCAGGGACAGGTTGCCTCGCGGGTCGAAAGCGACGTCCCCGGGCGCGTGCAGGGAAGCCAGCAGCGCCCGCGCGCCGTCGCTTTCCCGGCCTGGCTGGCCGCTGCCTGCCACGGTGTCGAGCCGGCCGTCGGCGTCGAGCTGGCGAATCCGGTGATTGAACTTGTCGGCGATCGCCACCTTGCCGCTCCGCAGGTCGCAAGCGACTCCGAACGGACCGTTGAGAGCGGAGGCGGTGGCGGGCAGCCCGTC
>JACQFU010000182.1 GCA_016199905.1 Candidatus Wallbacteria bacterium | reverse complement strand
GCAGACTGAAGCAGCAATCAGCCAAGACATGGCAGCCAGGAAAACACGGAAGTGAAACACAGTTACGAAAAATGGTTTCCTGGAGCGCCACGCACCCGTCGCGTCGCTTCTCGAGGTTATGACCCGTGCAACATCATTGCCTGGAAGCTCGTGCCGGGGAAGGTCTACGCCGTGCGCTCCGCCGGCGCCACGCTCGATTCGGCACAAGCGCCGACCTGGACGACCTCGTCGGCGCTCACGAACGTTCGCCCTGCTTCTTCGGCCGATCTGCAGCTGCCGGGGAGGTCTTCCGGCCAGGCGGATCGCGTGCAAGCCTTGGTGGATTTGCTGGGAGCTCGCGGAAACCACCGCGGGCGACTATTGAGCAGGGCGAGCCCAGAGTAGAACGGGTCCAGCATCTGCGCCGCGAATCCCGGTCGCGTCGTGTCCTGGGCGATCCCGACCTCCGCGGGCCCGGCCCCACTTGGCTGCACGTAGGTCCCGAATAGGTGATCGAACAGCATCACCGCCGTGCCGAAGTTCCCGTCGCTCTCTGCCCGATCGCGGGAGTGATGATAGCGGTGGACTGCCGGAGTACAGAGGATGCGGTCCAGCCATTGGGGCGTGACGAGCCGGATGTTGGAATGCTCGATCACACCGAGCGAGCCGCACAGGGTCGCAGTCCAAGTGAGAATCTCCTCCGGCGCTCGCAGCAGCACGAGAGGGAAGAGAACGAAGAAGAGGGCGGGAGCAATGTCGACAAAGTGAAACCGCGCGCCCCGCGCCACGTTCATGCGCGACCCGCTGTGGTGCAGGGAATGGAAGCGCCAGAACCAGGGAATCCGGTGCACCAGCCGGTGTTGCCAGTAGCTGAGCATCTCTCCCAGGACGCCCGCGAGCGCTATCTGCACCGCGAGCGGACTGCTCGAGGGCCAAAGCGACGGCGCCATTCGGCGGCCCAGCTCCGTGTCCAGGAGCGTGATGGGAACGATCGCCAGCACGTAGCCCAGGTTGTAGTTGAACAGGTAATGGGCGAGCTCGGTGGGGAGCGGTTGATCCAGGGCGACGTAGTCGTGACGCTGAGGCCGAACCCTCTCCAGGATCGCGGCCAACGCGGCCAGAGATCCCATCACGAGCCCGATGACCGCCGTCGAGGGCAGCTTCGCTGCGAGCAGGGCGTAGGTGCCGCCCAGCGCGCAGGCGAGAAACAGGGGGAGGATCGCGTAGTCGAGACCGACCCGGAGCCGGCCCATCACTTCTCCGCCGGCCGCTGCGGCCGTTGCTTGGGCGAGATCGACTGGATCCCCATCCGGCCCATGCTCTTGGAATCCATGGGCTGCTCCGCGAGCCTGCTCAACGATCTCCGGATCGTACTTCGACAGAAAGCTCTCGAGCTGCTTGGCAGGGGAGGACGCTGGCATCAAGGCCATTGTAGCCCGGATTGCGGCTTCGACGGCGAGCGCATCTTCGTCAATCGCGCCAGCGGGATCCTTCGACCTTCTCCGGAGACCACCAGCACCCGGCCGAGCGCCTCGGCGTCGGAACGAAAACGGTCGGCCAAGCGTACGGCGATCGGGAACCGCCGCTCCCCTTCCTGGATCCGCCCGACAGTCCGCCCACCAAGCGCCTCCACGGCATCGAGCACCTCTCGTGCCGGCACTCCGTGACGCGCGACGGCATTCCAATCGATGGCCACTTCCAAAAGCGGCTGGCCGGTCAACTGCTCCGTCGTGACGTCGGCAGCGCCGGGAACGGCCTCGAGGGCGGCCTGCACTTCGCGGGCCTTGGCCTTCAAGACGTCGAAATCCTCTCCGAAGAGAAGTACGCCGAAGTCGGCTCGAACTCCCGCGATCATCTCGTTGACGCGCATCTCGATCGGCTGGGTGAAGATCGCCTTCATGCCCGGAAGAGGCTCGATCGCTTGGGCCATCTGCCGCACGAGATCGTCCTGGCTGGCCGCGTGGCGCCAGAGTTCCCGAGACTTCAAGGTGCTGTTCCCACAACCATGAACGTCGAGAGCACGAGAGCCAGAAAGTTGCGAAGGTCCCTCATTCCGGAGTCATTCTACCTGCGGACATCGAAAAGGCGAGAACGGCCCGCTCGGGCCTGACGCTTTTGAGGACCCCGATGACGCGCAGGCGGACGGGTTGCAGGCGCTCGGCGAGGACCGTCTCAGTTCTCGGACTTGGTCCGGATGATCAGGTTCGCCACGTCCTGGACAGTCCTTATTCTCTGAACCTCTGCGTCGGGGATTTCGACCTCGAACTTCTCTTCCAGGCTCATGACGAGCTCCACAGTGTCCAAGCTGTCGGCGCCGAGCGCCTCGATCAACGTGTCCTCGGGCTTGACCTGGCTGATGCTGACTGACAGTTGCTTGCAAACGATGTCCCGGACCTGGTCGAAAATCTCGAGCTGGTTCATGGAGCGACCGACCTCTTTCGGGTATGGGCGACTTGCCCTTTCTTGGCAAAGCCGTTTATGGTTGGCGCGGACGATCGAAGACTTGGCAACGGCCATGCCAGGATCGAGTGCAGGCTGCCGCGATCGCGATGGCGGCACTTCCAGGCAGCGTTCTGCCCGGGGTCGAGATGAACAAGAAGCCCCTTTGTCCGCAGGGATTTTGTTGCATCTGCCACGGTTTCACTGCATGCGCCTGGCCGGCTTCGGACGGCGTGTCACAACGATCGCTGGTGTTCCTAAGTGCCACGGGATAGCATGAAGCTGCCTACGTCGAGCAGGCCGATCGTCAGGCAGGATTTGCTCCGCGCAAGCAAAGGAGAACACCTTGAGTTCCAGGGGTGCCGTCGGAATCCCGGAAGAGACGGCCGAGGATGCTGCCAGCCTTAGCGGCTGGCTTTCCAGAGATCACAGTCGCCATTTGGATCTGCTCGCGAAAGCGACTGCGGCGAGAGAAGCGAAATCTTTCGAGGAGGCCGGCGCGCTGTTCGAGGAGTTCGCTCGCGGCCTGCTCCACCACATGGAGGCCGAGGAAACGGTCCTCTTCCCGGCGTTCCGTGCGGTGACCGGAAGCGACTCCGGCACGACGGCTTCGCTCGATGAGGAGCACGTACGCCTCCGGCAGGCGCTGGAGCAATGGGCCGAAGCGATCCGAGCCGGCGACGGGGCCAGTTGCGCGATTGCGGAGGCCGAATTCGTGACCCAGCTTCGGAAGCACGTCCTCAGAGAGGAGACGTTCTTCTACCGGATGGCCGACGACCTGCTGAACGATGACCACGAAGCCGCAGATCTGGTCCGCCGGATGGCCAGCTTCCAGTCTGGCGGCCCGTAGCCCGCCAGCCATGCCGCGGCCCTCCCTGTGACCCATGTGGGGCGCCAAGACGACCGCAGCCATCAAAGCGCCAATCAACAAAACAACTGGAAAAGCTCACCCGGCAGGTTCTGCTGCCTCCGCAGCCCCTCGGAAGCCACCGTGTTGCGCGCCAAGGAACAGCTCCTGCTTCTGCGTGACAGGGACCGCCAACAGGAAAGTCGAGCCCTCACCCAGCTTGCTGCGGGCGGTGATGTTGCCGCTATGCCGATCCGCGATCTTGCGGCAGATGGCCAGGCCGACCCCCGTCCCTTCGTACTGATTTCTCGGGTGCAACCGCTCGAAGACATTGAAGATGCGGTCGAGGTACTTCTCGTCGAAGCCGATTCCGTTGTCCTGCACGGAAATCTCGCAGACTGGGCCGGCGCCGGCGGTTCCGGATTGCATCGAGATCGGGTCTTCCAGGATGCGGGCCGAAACGCGCACGACGGGGTTTTCCCCCGGCCGGTGGAATTTCAAAGCATTGCCAATCAGGTTTTGCAGCAACTGGCGCATCTGAGTCGGCTCGGCCTCGATGGTGGGCATGGGACAAAGCTCGACGGTGGCTCCGGACTGCCGGATGCTCTCGTCCAGGTCGGACACCACTTCCCGGGCCGTCTTCTCCAGATCCACCGCTTCGAAGGGGAGCGCGTGGGTCGTGAGGCGAGACAGTGCCAGCAAGTTCGAGATCAGAACGTCCATCCGTACGGCGGCGCTGCGCATACGGTCGATGTATCCGACTGCCTCCGCCGTGAGTTGCGGACCGTACTCCTCTTTGAGGAGCTCGCCGAACGCCTGGATCTTTCGAAGGGGGTCTCGCAGATCGTGAGAGGCCGCGTAGGCGAACTGCTGTAGGTCGGTGTTGGAGCGCTTCAGCGCCACCATGTTCTGGGCCCGGACACTCTCCAGCATCTTGCGCGCCTGCACGGCCGCCAGCATCGATCGCACGCGAGCCTTCAGCTCGATCGGATGGAAGGGCTTGAATAGATAGTCGTCGGCCCCCGCCTCCCAGCCCTTCATCAGCGAATCCCGTTGCGTCAGCGCGGTGAGCAACACGACGGGGATGTCGCAAGTGCCGGGATCGTCTTTGAGCGCCCTGCAGAGGCTCAGGCCATCGCGGCGCGGCATCATGACGTCGGAGAGGACCATGTCCGGGCGCCAGTCGCGCGCCAACTCCCAGGCCTCCTCTCCATCTCGCGCGATGCGAATCTCACACAGCTCGTACAGCAGTGAGGCGATGTAGGCCGCGAGATCCCGGTTGTCCTCTGCCACCAGCAACCGCGCCAGCCGCGAATCGAGCACCTGCGCGGCACGATCGGGCAGCTCATCCCCAACGATTGGTTGTAGCGCGGGGCGGCGCTGGGCCTGGGGGCCGATTTCGGTTGTTTTCAGGGCCGGCGGAGCCAGACAGTCGACCCTGAACGTGCTGCCCTGGCCCGCGGCACTACGCACGGATACTGTTCCGCCCAGCAAGTGGGCAAACTCCTTGACCAGGGCGAGACCCAGGCCGGTTCCTTCGAATCGGCGAGCTGTCGAGCCGTCCACCTGCCGGAACTTCTGGAACAGATGGGCCTGCTCCGACTCCGCGATACCGACGCCGGTGTCCACCACAGACAGCGCCAGACGCGAATCCGAGACGCCGACGGACACCGTGATCGCGCCCCCGGCCGGCGTAAACTTGGTCGCGTTCGAGAGCAAGTTGAAGACAATGCGCTCGTAGAGATATCGATCCATCTCGACAAGAGTGTCGGCGTCAGGCTGCTCCAGACGCCCCTTCAACCCCTTCTGCCGGAACAGAGGCTCGAAGTCGGAGAAGATGGACCGCGTCAGCTCGCCGATTCGAGTCGGCTCTCTTTGCACCTGGATTCTGCCGGCCTGGAACTTGGAGAAGTCGAGCAACCCGTTCACCATCTGCAGCAACCGCACGGAGTTGTTGTAAACGGTATTCAGGATCTCCCTTTGCGGAGGGGCGATTGGACCGGTCTGCCCTGCAATCAAGGACTCGACGGGCGCCAGTATCAAAGTGAGAGGAGTGCGCAGCTCGTGCGACACGTTGGCCAGGAACTCATCCTTGAACGCTTCGGCCTGGACCAGCTGCGCGTTGGTGTCTTGCAAAAGACGATTCGCGGCCTCGAGCTCGGCCGGGCTACGCAGTGCCAACGCCTTGGGAATCACCGGAACGATGGCTACAGCCGTCGCAACGGAGGCGATGGCCGTCAAGGCCCGGATCCAGCCGTCGAGCCAGTAGACGGGATGCCAGATCGTCACGATATCCATCACATGGGTAAGACCGCAGAGGGTGATGAAAACTCCGAAGAGCCAAAAGAGCCATTGAAACGGAAGGTCCTTGCGCTTGCGAGCGAAGTGGACCAGGACGAGCGGGATGGACAGGTAGGCCAGGGCGATCAGCAGGTTCGAGCCGACCACCAGGACTATCAGAGACTCGGTCCACAGGTAGCAATGGCCGTGGGCCATGAACTCCGTCTCGCCGAAGAACGAAGCCAAGAATTCGAGCATGACTCATCGTCTCCTTGTCTTCTCTGCTGATTCCCGATGCTGCCGGGGGGCGGGACTCTCGAAGGATTTCCGAGGGCGGTCACGAGTGAGAATATCAGTCACGCGGCCCGTCCTACTACGGGCTGTATGACGATTACTACAGGGGCGTCTTCGTCCGCTGGAACAGCGACGTCTCCGTGTACGGGCTTCCTTTCTGGATTGGCGAGCTGTTCATCACCCAGAAGAACCCGCCCCTCACAGTGCCAGCCTGCTCAAGTCTCGACCGTCGGCACGCTGTTGTCCTCTTCCACTTCGGGCTGCTCTTCGGCGGGCGCCGGCTCTTCGATGGACGGCTCGGGCTCGACAGCAGGAGGCTCGGATTCGACCGGCGGCTCGGACTCCACTGAGGGCGGCTCGGCCTCGGGGACCTTTGCGGTCTGCTCCTTCGGCGCGGATTCGTCGCCGCCGGGCTTCGTGGTCGAGCCGTCTTCCTCGTCCTGGTTCCTTCCGGGCTTCTCGGAATCGCCTGCGTTCTTGGAGCCGGACGCTTGCTTCGACTGGCCCTTTCCCGCGGCTCCGAGGCTCGTCGCGATCTCCGAGGTGCCGCCCTTGTACTGCCCGGGCTTGGCTGCCTGCTGCGCGGAGGAGGAGGCCTTGGGTGCGCTCGGCGCCTTCGCCGCCGCCGGCGAGGACTTGGCCTTGGTGCCCGCCTTCGGCTTGGCCACGGTCGCGTTCCGGGAGGCCGCGCCCTTGGCGGGCGATCCGCCGGCCCCGGCGGAAATCATCACGCAGCCCGGGCACGTCCAGGATGCGGCGACGAGCAAGGCCAGGATCGTCCCGGTGCGGATGGCGCTTTCGCGGCGGTTCACGGTCTGTCTCACGGCTGGACCTCCCTGAAGGTCGTGCTCGGGCTTGGGGCAAGGGGCGGCGGGTCCGAGTCTCCGTCGTCCTGCGTGTCGCCCCTCGCAACTCAACTGTCGTGCCAGATCGCTCGACACCGCGAAAACGGGCATCTACACTTGCTTTTCAGGGACTCTTGCCGGTGGTAACCTGGAGCCGCTGCGCTGTTCAGGAGTGACCAGCACTGGTAACATGTGAACCGCCGCGCCGTGTGGCCCTCGGGGCTCCCGCGGCAAGACACTGATGGCCCAGCGCCCCTTTCGAAGCTCCGACGGACCCGGTCGGGCGACTGCGACCACAGTCGCCCGAGAGGGCGCGACCGAGCGGCTCGGCAGCTCCGTGCCCGCTGGCGTCAGTTGCAGGCGTTGCCGGCTCGAGGTGCTCGAAGGCCCCGATGCAGGCCGAAGCGAGCTGCTGGACACGGCCACTGTCCGGATCGGCTCGGGCGTGGACTGCGAGATGTCCCTTCCGGATGCGTCGGTCTCGCGCAGCCATGCCGTGCTCGTGCTGTCGAAGGAGGGGTACCTGGTCCGCGACGCGGGCTCCACCAACGGCACCACCGTCGACGGCGTGCGCGTGAAGGAGGCCTACCTGGCCGCCGGCAGCGTGCTGGGTGTGGGGCGCACGCGGCTGCGGTTCGATCCGGCCGACGAGGAGATCGAAGCGCCTCCCAGCTCGGCCGATCGGTTTCACGGGATGCTGGGAAGAAGCGCGGCCATGCGTCAGCTCTTCGGACTCCTGGAGCGCGTGGCGCCCACGAGGGCGTCGGTGTTGCTGACGGGGGAAACCGGCACGGGCAAGGAGCTGGCCGCCCGCGCGCTGCACGCGGCATCGACGCGAGCCGCGGCGCCGTGCGTCGTCTTCGATTGCGCCAACACCGATCGTGAACTGGTGCGAAGCGAGTTGTTCGGCCACGAGCCGGGCGCCTTCACGGGCGCGACGGCGCAGCGGCTCGGCGTCTTCGAGAGGGCCCGCGCCGGCACGGTTTTCCTCGACGAGATTGGAGAGCTGCCGCAGGAGCTTCAGCCTCGACTGCTGCGCGTGTTGGACCGCCGCGAGGTGACTCGCCTGGGTGGTTCGCAGGTCCACGCCATCGACGTTCGAGTGGTCGCTGCGACACATCGAGACTTGCTCGCAATGGTGGCGGAAGGGACTTTCCGCGAGGATCTCTACTACCGCATAGCGCAGATCGTGTTGCGCCTGCCCTCGCTGGTAGAGCGGATCGACGACATTCCCGTCCTCGCCACGACCTTCCTCTCCGACACCGCGCCCGGGCGTTCCTTCTCCTTCCGCGCGCTGGGCAAGCTCGCGTGCCAATCGTGGCCCGGCAACGTGCGGGAGCTGAAGAACCGGGTCGAGGCGGCTGCCGCCCTGTCTCGGACGCGCGAGATCGGCCCCGAGGAGATTCCGAGCGAGCCGGCGCGCGCCGCAGCAAGACCTGTCGCTCCCGGCCCGCGGTCCCAGGAAACCGCGGCGGCGCCGGCCGGCACCGCCCGTTCTTTGGCCGAGGCCGAGCGGGACACCATCGCGCGCGCCCTGAGCGACCACTCAGGCAACATCAGCCACACGGCCAAAGCGCTCGGCATTTCCAGGCTCACGCTGCGGCGAAAGATCGCCAAGCTGGGCCTGGCGGCACGGTCACTCGAGCAACCGTAGCTCGACCCGGTCGACGAGGGCCCCGCGAACCGGACAGCAGGTCGTCAGACTTCTTCCCAAGAAGGTCATCTCATGGTCCTTTGTTCACCCGTTCGGGCTAGTATTGCGTCGTGAGTTTTCCAATCTGCCAGGTCTGCAGCCAGGAGATGGGGGCGGACAAGCGTCCGCTCATGGAGTGTCCGTCGTGCCAGACACGCCACCATCAGGAGTGCTGGGACTATGCCGGAGGATGCTCGGTCTTTGGATGCGACCGGCGTTCGGGGGCGGACCTCCCGCCCGTCAGGGACCTGGCAAAAGTCAAGCTCCGGCGCACGGCGTGGAGCTGGGAGAATGCGGGACTGCTCCTGCTGCTTCTGCTCCTGGCCGGAGGACTGTTCAATGCGGTGAGTTCCCGGAAAGGCCCCGAGATTTCGCGCTCGCGGTCGAGACCGGACGGTTCGAGGCCTGGCTCGACAGGGCCGAGGCCTCCCACAGTGCCCCTGTTTCCGCCCGGGACGTCGCCCTGCGCGGGACTCACCCCGGGGCCGATCGACCTGCTGGACGGAGAATGGCGTGGCAGTGGGATGCACGTGACGATCAAAGGCTATCGCGGCTGCTTTCTGGACGACGACGGGAGGCGGGGAAAGTTCGAGTTTCGCTTCAGCCACGATCGCAAGTGTCAGGGCACGTGGAACGAAACGGCTGGCGGTGGCCGCGGAGCCTTGGCGAAGGGAATCCTGGAAGTCGAGCTGGGTCGGGGATCGCTCGTGGGCTGCTGGCGAGAACAGGACCGCGGAGACGAGAAACCCGCCGTCCGCAGGATCAAGTGGGATCGTGTGTCGAGCGGGGACACCGGGCAAGACAGCG
>JACQFU010000181.1 GCA_016199905.1 Candidatus Wallbacteria bacterium | reverse complement strand
GGATTGTTGATGCAGTGCGCCATCGTGGTGGCCGCTCGCCGGAGCGTTACGAGCTTCTCCTGCTCGGTGAGCAGCTCGTGGATCTCGGCCCTTGCCAGCAGCCGACGCAGGCGCGCCAGCAGTTCGCTGGAGTTGTCGGTTCGACCGATGCAGTCGTCGGCCCCGGAGGTCAATCCCTTGACACGGGTGTCGGGATCATCGGCGCTCAACACCAGCAATATGGGCAGGTGCGCCCAGTCCTGGAAGCGCCGGATCGTCGCGCAGAGCTCGTCGCCGCTGGTATCAGGCAGCCGCGAGTCGATCGCCAGGGCATCGGGGAGACTCTCTCTCAGCCGGGAGAGCGCCTCTTCGCCGCTCTGCGCGTGAGTCACGTCGAACTGGTGCTGCTCGAAGAGCCGGCACAGCTCGCCGGCGGCGGCCGGCGAATCCTCGACGACCAGCAGCCTGGGAAGAACAGTGGCAGCCTGTGCGATCATAATTTCGTGAAAGCAGTGCGATCCTCCGGCAACCGTACTACCATCCGGGCAACAATAGGTTGCGTGGCGTTTGGAAAGTCACGGCCACCCGTCAGATCTCCTCGATGGAGCCCTCGGGGACCCAGCCGCTGTAGCCGTTCGGCAAGCTCACCTGCGCCCAGCGGTCCGAGCGGCGCAGCACCGTCACCTTCGTTCCCTCGTGCACCGCGAAGACGATTGTCTGATCGGCGCCCGGTCCGCTGGCGGCCTTGACCTCCTTTTCGAGCACGATGGCGCGCGGCACCGACTCGTCGTGCAGCCGCGTGGCGGCCCATCCGCCGAAGAAGATCAGGCCCGCCAGGCACGGGGCGAACAGCGCCGCGATCTTGCCGGACCGCGGCAGCTCCATCAGGTTGAAGATCGCCGTCACGGCCCACGAGATCGGCACTTCCATCCAGAACATCGCGGCGCCGGTGCCCAGCGTGAGGGTCCAGAAGATCGAGGCGAGCACGAGCAACTCGCGAAGGCTCAGCCACCGGTAGACTCTCTCGAGCGCGGCGGCGGCGCCCGTGCCCTCGTCGCCGGTCCGGTCCACGATGCGCTCGCGGACGAACGTCAGGTTGGCCGCGAGATCTTCGTGACGCGGCTCCAGCCGCAGGCCTCGCTCGAAGTAAACGATGGCCCATCCGATCTCTCCCGACTTGAACGCGGCGTTACCGAGGTTCAAGTCGAGCGCCGGGTTGGCGACGCGGGCGGCGAGCTTGCGGTAGCCCTCCAGGGCCGCTCGGAAGTCACCCGACCGATACGCCTGGTTGGCCTTGGCGAAGGTCTCGGCGTCCTGCGCCGACGCCTGAGGGGCCGCGAGGATCGCGGCGGCGAGCGCGGCCACCAGCCACGGGGCTCTCACAGCGCGGCCTCCAGGTCGGCCACGATCCGCTCCGTGGCGCCTAGGTCGGCCTCCAGCCTGTCCGGCGCTGCCCGGCCGCCGGAATAGCGGCTCGCCTGGAAGGCCGCCAGCAGCTCCTGGACTGCTCTGGCGCGGCTGGAATCGAGCCCGCGGACGGCCAGGAACTCGTCGGCGTTCTCGATGACGATGGCGTTGGCCGGCACGTCCAACTTGTCGGCCAGGAAGTGCAGCAGCGCCTCCTCGAGCCGTCCGTGGACGGTCTCGGTCTTGCCCTGTTCCAGCTCCTGGCGCGCCAGGTTGAGGGCCTCTCGGGCGGTCCGGGCCGCGCCCAGCCGCCGCGCCATCGCCGGGTCGCGTGCCAGCGCCCTGAGCCGGCGCGCGCGCCAGACCGCGAACAGGAAAGCCACGGCCGCCGCGGCGTCGAGCGCCAGCAGCCAGCGCCGTCGCTGCAGCTCGGGCCCGCGGTCTTCCAGGGCCGCGGGGCCCTCGGAGATGTACCGGATATCCGCGCCCAGCATCTTCACGTCCTGCTGGCGCGAGACCGAGCCCGAGGTGAGGCGCTCTTCCTTCTCGCCGGGCGTCACGTCGATGCGGATCGGCTCGGTGCGCAGCGTGCGGTACTTGCGCGTGGCGGAGTCGAAGTACGACACCTCCACGGGCGCGATCTCCAGCGCGCCCGAGCGCCGCGGCACGAGCACGAATTCGAAGGTCTTGCGGCCGAACATCCCCTTCTCGTCGATCTTGATCTCCGGCGTCGCCTTCGATTCGTACTCCTTGAAAGAATCGCCGAGCTTCAGGTCGGGCTTGGGGATGTTGCGGATGTCGCCGCGGCCGGAGAGCACGACGCGGAAGCTGAGCGCGTCGGTCTCGCGGATCGGCTCCTTGACGGACCCGTGGGCGGTCTTGCGGTCGAGGCCCGAGGAGATCGAGAGGCCGTCGGCGATGGTGCCCGAGAAGCCCGGCGGCCTGCCCTCCGCGGGCAGCGGCGGCACGCGCACCTGGATGGCCGGGGCGTGCAGCGCCTCATGGCGCACCTGGAAGTTGCGGCCGAAGAACCTGTCGAAGAACGGGTCCTCGAACGGATCGTCGCCGAAAGGCGAGCCGCGCGGCCGGCGCCTCTGGCGGACGGACGACAAGGGCGAGTTGTGGCGCGACATGAATGGAGGCAGGGATCTGGTAACTCGAACGGATGAGAGGATTTCAGCCCTCGCGGCGTCGCCGTCGGACGGCAATCAGCTCTTCGTCGCCACGACGCAGGGACAGCTCTTCCGGTCGACCAATGCGCTCGCTTCCGCTCGGGTTGACAGCGTGGAGGCAGGCACTTTACACTGCTTTCGTGTCACGCTCACGTTCGCAAGTGATCGCACCGGCCGCAAGGGAGGCCCTTCAAATGTCGTACCGCTCGATAGTTCCGGCGATGCTCCTGGTAACTGCGTTCGCTTGGTCGTCGGCCTCCGATCTCGACTCGCTGATCGGTAAGAGAATCGAGATCACCAAGGACGGCGTCGCACATGGAACCATCCAGTTCATCGCGGAGGCTGACAAGGTCTTCGCGGTGCTGAAGGCCCCGTCGATAGGCGAGCATAAGTATCTGGACCTGCGAGCGGGGCAGGTGAGTTATCGTGCTCGCGTGCTTCCGGACTGTGCTCGGCGAGGCGATACCGCGTCCTTTTACTGTGACCGCGAGAACAACATCTTCCTGCAGTTCGCCACCCAGGTCGCGGCTGCCGGGGACGTCACCGGGGAGTGGATGAAGCGAACCTACGGCCTCTTCCACCTGTCGGACCGGCGCCCCCAGGAAGCCTCTCTCGAGTACGAGTACCATTCCTACGACGGAGAGGGCGATCGCTACAACTACCCGGTTCAGGTCAAGCTGGAGCTGAAGGAGCCGGAGGCTGGTCGGTAACGGGTCGCCAGCTCGGCGCGGCACCGCCCCCTGAAGCCACTGTAGGCGCAAGCAGTCAGAGAGACTGCATCATCTCGAGCACGGCCAGCACGGTTCTCCAGTTGCGCACCGTACTGGTCGTGCGGAGCCTGGAGTCGAAGTAGGCATTCGTCAGCTTGGTGCGCGCTAGCCCGTTGGGACAGCGTAGATAGATCTCGCGGCCTCGGACCTCGAAGCGGTCCGGTGGCGAGCGATCCGGATCGAGGGAGGCCACTCGGGCTGGCTCGGGCACGGCCGCGAGGAAGGCGACATGCCAGGTTGCCTCGTCCCCGCCGGCCTCGCGAAAGGGTACACCTCGAACAACCTGCTTCATCTCCGCGGCAGAGCGGGTCACCACGGGCACTGTGAGACCGAATCGCTCGAGAATGCTCGCGGAGATGAGACCTGGAACTTTCGGGGCGAGTGTGTCGCTTGCGCCGAAGATGACATTACCGCTTTGGATGTGGCTGCGAACGTCGGCGCATCCCGCTGCGAAGAAGAGAGCGGTCAGATCTTTCATCGGCAGCTTGTTCTTACCGCCGACGTTAATTCCGCGTGAACCGTCCGGCCGTGATTCTTTTTCGCGCGCGGGTTCAATGGCCAAAGTCTACCGCCTTCTGAAGTCCGGTGAAAAGGGAATCATGCACGCGGAGACGCAGGTAGCGACTCGCCGGCGATGAGAGCCTCGAAGTAACTT
Source organism: Candidatus Wallbacteria bacterium (assembly GCA_016199905.1). Classification (GTDB taxonomy): domain Bacteria; phylum Muiribacteriota; class UBA6191; order JACPRK01; family JACPRK01; genus JACPRK01. Next base: position 7,613 of record JACQFU010000181.1, on the reverse strand, counting down.
GTCCGAAGACTCTCGACACCTCCGCCACGCCGATGCCGGACCTGTTCAGGGGCGGAATCCCTCAGGACTTTGCTTTCTTCGAAGGCTTCGACATGCCAGAACTGTTGAGGGCGACCGCCTGGCGAAGGAGCGCCTTGAAAGCGGACTCGTCCACGTCTTCTCCTTCGTGGATGTCGATCGCGCGGCGCGTGTTTCCGTCGAGACTCGAGTTGAAGAGACAGGCCGGATCCTTCAAAGACGCCCCCTTGGCGAACGTGAGCTTCACGACCTTCTTGTAGGATTCGCTGGTGCAGAGAATGCCGTCGTGCGACCAAACCGGCGTGCCCATCCACTTCCACTCCTCGACGACGTCCGGGTCTGCTTCCTGGATGAGCTTGCGCATTCTGCCGAGCGTTTCCCCGCGCCAGTCCCCGAGCTTGGCGATCTTTTTCGAAATGTGCTCCGATGCCGGCTGGTCCTGGCTCGCGCCTGATTTCTTCATGTTCTCATCCTAGCTCCGTGGCGCGGGGCCTTGCGCCGAGGGTGCGTTGCCGCGCCAGAAGCGGGGCGCAAGCCTACCGCCTTCAGAGCCCCAACAGGATCCGCAGCCGATATTCGACTGCCTGCATCGTCACCGCGGATACGGCTCCCCAGCACCGGTCCAGCCGCAGCTTGGAAATGGAGCGAATGTCCTCGCACTTCACGAAGCTCGGTTGCTTCAGTCCCGCCTCCGGTGGCTCAACTCGCACGTGAAACGGAATCCGCTTGTCTCTGGTCGTGACAGGAAGAACGACGACCAGCTCGGCAGGACCCGAGTTGAACTTGTCCACAGAGAACACCAGGCAGGGACGTTTGCCGGCCTGCTCGCGACCCCTGACAGGGTCGAACTCCACGAACCAGATTTCTCCTCTCGCGGGCTGCCTTTGCATCAGTCGTCCTCGAGCCCGTCCATCGACGTTCCATCCCACTCCTCGCGTTCTCGCAACTCCTGCTTCCAGGCCGCGCTATCCCCGCGCAGCGTGGCGTAGGCCTCGTTAGCCTCGTCCAAGAAACGCTGGCGGGCGTACGTGTCGACTGCTCGATCCAGGAGCGACTGCATCGGCTCGCCAGTTCGCGTGGCCAGATCCTTCAACAATTTGTGGGACGACGGAGTGATTCGAATAGTACCGCTTCCCATGGGGGGTCTCCTCCATTTGTATGCAGATTATGTATACCATCACGCACACAAAACAGCAACACTGGCGAACCATAAGGGGTTCGTCAGCGTCGATTGCCAGCCGGTTCCACTCGGGATGCTGGGTATGGCGCGCGGCGCCGGGAGGCCGGGCGACACGGCCTCAGCAGTGGACGTTAGCCGCATTCAGAGCTATTGTTGCTGCTGGAGGCGAACACGGATGAAGTCAGCAGTGCGAGTGAAGGGCGTGGTGAGTTCGAGCGGCCGGTTGCGGCTGCTGGAGCCGGTGAGGCTGCCGGCCGGCGAGTGTGAGGTCATCGTTTTTCCGGTGGCAGCGCCGGCGTCCTCGGAGCCTGACGCGGCCGATTCGAAAGGCCCTGGAGGGGTTGGTGGGGCTGTGGGCTGACCGAGACGACATCGAGGAGGGCCGATCTGGAGGCGGGCCGAGATCGTCGTGATTGAGGGGGTTCTCGACACGACGGTGCTGGTGGGGATGCTTCGGAGGCAGGAGAAAGCGCTGGCATGGTTGCGCCAGATGCCGGAGGGCTCCCGGGGCAGCGTCTTGGTGATCTCGGTTTTCGAGTTGCTGCGCGGGTGTCACCGGATGTCGGAGCAGCGAAGTCTGGAGCGACAGTTGTCGGAGTTTCGAGTGCTGCCGGTTTCGGAACCCATCTCGGAACTGGCGCTTCGGAGGTAGCGCTGACGTTGATGACCACCGACTGGGGCCGCTCCAGGATGCGCTGGAAGGTCGTCCGAGTCTCGTCTGGCCCGTCCGTGCGCTTGCCTCGGGAGCTGCGAACGAGTACGCCGACTTGCTGCTCGTAGGCGGCCGCGAGGTCCAGCGATGCCAGGGTGTCCCGAACTTGCCGGGCCGTCGGTCGTAGGGCTGGATTGCGATCTTCCTTCATCACGGTTGCAGGGACGGCGCCGTTCGAACCCGAACTGGTCCAACGGCACTGCCGCTACCTCGCGACGTTCGCCGATGAGGGACGTCTGATTGCGGCAGGTCCTTTCAACGGCGCGCGGGACGGGGGCATGATCGTCGGGCTTTTCGACTCGGCGGATGCGGCCCTGGATCATGGCCCGACCAGCGAACGGCTTCCTCGGCCAAATTCTTCCCGCTCCCGGAACTCACCCGTTCTTCCTGGAAACGCTGAAGTTGCGGGCGACCACTCATGGCGTTTCCCATTCTGGATCAACGGTTCAGCTCACGAGCAGCTCAAGGATGGTGCCGAGGCGGTATTCGAGGGCTTCGAACACCACGTTCGTGTTGTAGTCTTGATCGAGCTTGTCAGAGTTGATGTCGTCCCAGAGTCCGGCCCACACAAGACCCTCGCTCAGGAAGCGATGCGCGAGCCACGCCTCATAGTCCGGCAGCCGGGCACGGATCGATGAGACGAAGATGGGCCTCAGATCATTGCGTTGCGACGCAAGCTCCAGGAGCCATTCGAGCATCACTGACCCCACGCTCGGTGACGACGGATCGGAAGCCATCCTCTTGAAGACGGGATCGGCCGCGCGATGGAGAGCGTAAGCGCGCTTGCGGATGCCCAGTGCGTTCGCGGCTGGCTCGGCGACGGGTGACGCGAGGTGCATCAACTCGGCGAACACGCGACCGCAGGGGTAGCGTCCCGCTTCCTCGATGGCGGTGATGCGGTCCTCGAAGCGGTTCTCCGGCGCAAGGCGCTTCATCAATGCGTCGACGCCCGGGCCCACATCCAGCTTTCCGGCGGCAGCCGTGACGTCTCTGTCCTCGGGAAGGTCAGCTCCGGCGGCCTTCCAAACCTCCAGGACCGCGCCTATCCGGCGGAACATCTCCTTCCTGGAAGCCGGCTTGCCGACGACGCCGCAGTGGATTCTTCCGCTCTCTAGCGAGGCCAGGAGCCGCAGGATCTCGCACAATGCCGCCCGCGGCGAGGAGGCAATCCGCTGCCGGAACAAGTCGAGGGCTCCGGAGAACCTGGGGTCCGACGAGGATGCGATCATCTGGGGCGGCTCCCTCCTCGGAATGGCATTGAACTTGTCGCCCGGCTCTACCTGCAACGGACCGACACGTCCACATCCGATGCTGGAGGGGGCGCGGCACCGACAGACTCCTCAGTCACCACTGCTTCGGCCTCCACTTCGACTCTCCAGCGTGGATCGAGCAGGGCACTGACGACGACCATGGTCGCCGCAGGACGCGCGTCGCCAAAGATCTGGCAGTGGGCGTGGCCGACCTCCTGAGCGTCGGAGGCGTCGGTCAGGAACATCCGGGTGCGCACGACATTGGCCAGGGAGGCGCCGACCTCGGCAAGCGCGGCAGAGATGATCTCGCCGCAACGCACCATTTGAGCGTGGGCGCCGGTCGCGACCTCCCGGCCGTGCAAGGGGATAGGCGCCGTCCCGGAAACGAGAACCCTATCGCCGACGCGCACTGCCCGGGAGAAGCCGATTGTCTCCTCGTAAGGAGAACCGGATCGAACGCGCTGGACCACGGCCAGATACTAGCACACCTCGGCGCAGCTTCGGGCCCGGCGGCAATTGGGTAGGAAGCCAGCAGATGGCTCTCAATCCCGGTCCCGCGCACGATTCCGATCTTGTTGGTCGGCTGCGAACAGCTCGGCGGCAGCAAATTGCAGCGATGCGGGAAGCACGCCCAGAATGTCGGCGGAGAGCATCGCGTTCTCATCGCCCGTCATGGCAGTGGAAAGTCTGGAGAGGAGCTGCCAGGAAGCGTAAGCATGCGGGCTATGAGGTGCCGGCGATGCTTCCGCCCTGAGCTTCTCCAGCAGTGGCCTGGTGTCCGCCGCGAGCAACAGTTCGGCCAGCTTCGCCCGATACTCGAGAGCTGTTTCGTCGATGCCCGGGAAATCGGCGAGATCGGCGACGTGTTGAGCCTCGTGCGCCAGGAAGAGTCGAAAGCGCTCGGGATCGGTCGCATCGTACTTCTGCCGGACTCTCCAGAAACGCTTCTGGGCCCGCGGTTCCGACGACGCCCATCCGCCGCTGTACTTTTCTCCGAAGGTGACGAAGTGAAACCAACCAAGCTCCACGAAGCCGTCGGCCAGACACACGTCGAGCTCCAGGGACTTGTGAGGCAAAACGACCGGAAATCGTTTCCATTCTTGTTGCGTCCAGATGTGAAGGGCCCGGTAGGGAGTGACCATCCCTAGCATCACGTGGAGGCCGCGTTGCTCGACAGCCGGCTGAATCTCCCGCTCCAGCTCATCAAGGGACGTTCGGCCTGCCACCCCGGGGAGTTCCCGCACCAGCCGGTCTCGAAGCCAAGCTTCTGCCTCCGTTGCGGACACAACATGCATGAAAGCAAGGCGATAGTACTCGCGATACGTTCGAATCAGAGTTCCCACATAGGGGTCGGATACGGACGCCGCGGGATCGTGCGGAGGTCCCAGGAAACGCTCCCTGAAGGCTGCGAGTTTCAATCGGATCTCGGGCATATCCTCGTGAGCTTCGTACAGGGCAAGCACGCCTGGCCCGTCACCGAGCAGTGAGAGACGAAGAGCATCGCGGGAAATCTTGGTGAGCTCACAAGTCACGAGCGAGTTTCTCCTTTGCCGAGCGGGCCGTCGAATCCCGCGGTTCGCGTGGATCTGGGGCCTCGATTGGCGCCTCCGCGAAGCCCCTCGGAAGGGGCAGTTTATCTTGAAGAGCCTGCCGCCTCTCGACCTGGAAGAAGGCGGCGAGTCCACGCCTGACCGAAGAGGGCGTGTGAGAAGCAAAGTACCATTACTCGCCTTGAGGCATAACATTTCACTGCTGCTCGCAGGTCCTTCTCGGGTTTCTTCTCGACGTGAAACCAGGCGTGCTACAGTCAGTCCGCTACCGAACGCGCTGTGCGTCCTGCGGCGCACCTTGCCGCCCTCGCGAACGGCAGACCCACTTGGAGGAGGGACTCATGTTTCGACGTACTACCCTTGCAGTACTGTTCCTGGCGATTGTGTCGCTGCTTTCCCTTTCGGCACGGGCAGACGGCGACCCGCCCGCCATGGAGGACGGCCTCTACTTGATTCTGGGTGAGCTCTCCGCGCCTCCGGCGTCGCTCGCCGTCGGAGAGCGGGCCCGCTACGTTTGCTTCGACGTCGGCGCGGTGGTGGGAGGCCCATCCGAGGTGTGCCACCTGCTAGTGCACCGCACGCCCGACGTCCCGCTCGTTCTCGGAAAGACGCCCGAGAAGGGCCTCGACGCGCAGGGCAAGCCGAAGTTGCAGCTACTGCTGTCGCCGATGTACGCGCGGCAACTCGAGCGCTTCACGGCAAGCCACATCATGAACCGCGTGCTGCTGGTCGCCGGCAAACGTCCGGTTACCATCCATAAGATTCGCGAACCCATCTCGGGCGGCCGACTCCAGATCACCCGCTGCACCGACAATGCTTGCGAGAGCATCTACACCGAGCTACTGAAGAACCCGGCCTCATCCAGGCAATCAGACGGTCCCAAGCGTGTCTTCCAGGATCAATTCATCCAGAATCTTGCCGGGGACTGGAATCTCACCCGCTCGATCCGCGGCGAGCAGCTCCACAACTGGGTCCACGCCGAGTGGGTCCTCAACCACCAGTTTCTGCAGCTCAGCATGAGGGACGTGGCGGTTCCACCGTCCTACGAGGCTCTGGTGCTCATCGGCTTCGATCCCTCCAGCGAGCGGTATGTCGCCCACTGGTGTGACACCTACGGCGGAAAGCTCTCCGCTGTTGGCTTTGGCAAGCGCCTCGGGGACGCCATCGAGTTCACGTTTCAGTATCCAGATGGGCCGTTCTACAATACCTTCTCCTGGAATCCAAACGAGAAGGGCTGGACCTTTCGGATGGAGGCCGCGGGCAAGGACGGGAAACGAATGTTGTTCGCGCAGGACAGCCTCCGCCGTCCGTGAGGTCGCCCTGATCCGGCCCCCAAGTAGCGCTGGAACATCACGCCATGTGCGGAGTAACGGTCTGCTACGGTTGCAAGCCCGAGAGGGACCGCTGCCTCGCGAGCAACCAGGTCGAAGCATGCATTCACGAATGAAGCCCGTGCTACTTTGCCTCCGGTTACACGAAGTGTTACGCTCCGCCGCCGGGAGGTTCCCGCCCGTGACGTGGTCGAACAGGAGGTTGGACTCATGGCCAAGCAAGTGATGCCGATACCTGAATCCTACACCGCCGTGACGCCGTACCTGGGCGTAAAGGGAGCGGCCAAGGCGATCGAGTTCTACAAACAGGCCTTCGGCGCCAAGGAGCGCTTCCGGATGCCCAGCCCGGACGGCAAGTCCTTGATGCACGCCGAGATCTCCGTTGGGGGGGGCGGTAGTGATGCTAGCCGACGAGTGCCCGCAGATGGGTTTCGTCGGCCCCACGAAACTCAAAGGGTGCTCTGTGATGATTTATCTTTACGTCCCCGACGTAGATGCGACGTTCGGCAAGGCCCTGGCGGCGGGCGCCAAGGCGAAACGACCTGTGGCTGATCAGTTCTACGGCGATCGGTCTGGGGCGCTCATCGATCCGTTCGGGCATGTCTGGCACATCGCGACCCACATCAAGGACTTGAGCCCCGCCGAGATCGAGGCCGCCGCGGTCGATTGCATGCCGCCCGCGCCGAATAAGGGCCGATCGACCAAGAAGCCGCGGAAAGATTGACCCGACACCTCACCCGAACCGACTGTTTCTCATCGAAGGGGAGTCGAAACATGGGCAACCTCGAGGCCAAAGTCGCAGTCGTGACGGAAGCCTCCACAGGAACCGATGCGGTGATCGCCAAGGGGCAGGGAACGGAGGGAGCCGCGGTCTCGTCCGTGGTTGACGCGAATCGGTTCGGCGGCAGCGATCACGCCTCGACGTTCGAAACGCTGGCGGATTCGCGCAACGTCTACGCGCAGGCGCGGCTCGGATTCTGAAGTCTCCCGAGATCGGCCACGGACTCGGCAACCAAGGGTGCTTCCCTCGCGTAGTGGGAGAATGACCGGTACCCCACGACCTGGAGACGGAGGCCCTCTTGTCGGCGCCAGCGCCATCTCCCCCTGATTTGCGCCATGCTGCATCGAAGACCGCCTGGCATCTCGGCGGCTTCGGACTGGCGCTGCTGTGTGCAGCACTCGCGGCGCCACTGGAGGCCGGCCGACCCGAGCTTTTCTCTCGCCTGTATGGCGCCGAGGACTTCGCTCGTTTCCTGCAGGCCCGGCAGACCGCGGCACTGCAACGGGAGTCCGCACGGGAAGCGTCGGTTCACCGACTCGACCTTGCCCTCGACATTCGGCCCGACCGCAGGGAAGTCGCGGTTCAGGCCCGCTTGCAGATATCCCGCCGCGCGCCCGGGTCTACACGGCTGACAATCCTCGACAGTCCCCAGATCGGCGTAACTGTCGAGAGCCTCTGCAGAGATCGGGTAATGCCCCCAGGGCCTTCAAGGGAACCATGTCTGGAAGCGGAACCTCATGGCTTCGGCCCTTGGATAGCCGCTCGTAGGCCTGTCATGCGCATGTTACGGG
>JACQFU010000180.1 GCA_016199905.1 Candidatus Wallbacteria bacterium | reverse complement strand
CGGGCGATCCGGCCAAGCGGGCTTTGCGTTTTGCCGAGGGTCGGGGGGTGAGTCCCCTACTCCCTCACCGGCAATCCGGGTCTCGCGACCCGCAGCTGCAATAGATGTATGAGCTTGAACACCGTGAGCATCAGCAGGTAGCTCACACCCACCGAGCTCGCCAGGATGAATATGATTCCCATTGCTTCCATCATCAAGAGTGGCTCCTCTATCCGGAGTGTCTCGCCAGGACCTCGAACAATTCATCGGCACCCGGAACGCCCAACCCGAAGGGGGAAGAGCGCGAAAAGATACCATGACTTCGACAGAATTGCAAGTCCAGGCCATGGATTTGTGCAGTGGCGGCCTGCTATCATGAGCCATCCTCGTGACCCGGCGCGCGCCTCTGCCGACCGGACGACCCCGACGCATTCCGGCAAGGACGGTCCCCGATGACGGAAGCCCGGACTCCAGAAAGGAAGTCGAAGATCCTCATCGTCGACGACGATAAGGACTTCCTGGAGGTTGCCCGTCTCACGCTCGAGAACGCCGGCTACGAAGTCCTCACCGCCCAGAGCGGCATGAACTCGCTGGAGATCGTCCGGACCTCCGGCCGGCCGGACCTGGTGCTGATGGACTTCTGGATGCCCGGGATGGACGGCATCCGGGCCCTGAAACTGCTCGAGGACTTCGTGCTCGGAAACAAAGTACCCGTCGTCTTCTGTTCGGCCGTTGCCGACCGCAAGATCATCACCCACGCCTTGATGTCGGGCGCTCGCGACTACCTCATCAAGCCCTTTCCGCCGGAGGACCTGCTGGAGACCGTCGCCACTCACCTGGGCAGCGGGAGCTCGTGATGAGCTCGCGGGCGAAGGCCCTCGCGTTGGCGCTCGCGGGGCTCGTCGGGATCGCGGCGGTTGCTGCTGCCGAAGAGGCCGTCGCTCTCAAGCCGCTGAAATCGACCGAGCTGATCCGGCGTGGCGCCGGTCTGGCGATGCTGCGCAGCTATCTGGCGCTGGGTCGCTTCTATCTGAAGCACAACCGGCCCGACCGGGCGCGCCAGATCCTCACCTACGGCCTGTTGCACGACCCTTCCAACCCCGAGCTGCTCTCCGAGGCCGCGCGTGCCTGTGTGCGCCTGGGGCAACTCGACGAGGCGCTCGCCTACGCCGCCGAAGCCCAGCGGCTGGAGCCCTTGCCCGAGCGCGTCTGGGCCGCCACCGAGATCGAGCGGCTGCTCGCCGCCAAGGCTGCCGCCGCGACGCCGGCCACCACCGCCACCACCGCGCCTCCGCCGATGCCTGCGGCCCCCGCCCCCGCCCCGGTCCGTCCGGAAGGCGAGCTGGCCGCGAAGGTGCGCGCTCTGCACGTGGCCGCGGCACTCGAGGGCGCCATCAAAGGCTACAACTCCGGCAAACCGAAAAAGGCGCGCATGTCGAAGCTGGATGTCGACAAGCTGAAGGCCGAGCACTTCCTGCCCGACGAGTTCGATCTCAAGAGCCTGAAGGTGAGCGTGGTCACGAGCGAAGGAAAGGTTACCGTCGAAGGGCAAGGCACCGTCGCCGACATCTCCGCCTCGACCGGCCCCTTCGAAAAGGACACGGCGGATGTTTCGAAACGTCTGGCCGCTGGGGACCTCGCGGAGGCGGCCTACCTGCTACGCGAGATGCGCCAGAAGTTCCCCAAGGAGCCGGAGGTGAAGGACCGGCTGCTCTACTCTTTGCGACTGCTGCAGCAATGGGACGAAGCGCTGAAGCTGGTCGAGGCCGATCTGAAGGCTTCGCCGGAAGACCCGCGGCTGCTCTACGAGCAAGCGCTGCTGATGCTGCAAGCGGGCAAGGTCGACGACGCCAAGGCCCGCGCGGCCAGGCTAGGCGAGAAGACGGGCGCCGGGATCTACGCGATCCTGGGCCGCGAGCTGGCGCAGCTCGCCACCCACGGCGTGCCCCGGGAGCTGGAGCAGGATCTGCAAGCGGCCGCCTCCGGCACCGTTCCCTCGACTTCACCTGCCGCCGTCACGACGCCCTCGGGGGCCGCCAAGTGAAGCGCCGTCGCATGCCCCGGCAGAAGCCGCCTCGTCACATCGGCATCGTCTTCTACCTGAAGAACCGCCTGGCTCTGGAGCTGGCCGAGTCGATCGCCGCGCTGCTTGTCAGCCGTGGGGCCCAGATCCTGGTGGAGGAGGAGTGCGGCCTGACGATGACGGGCGGCTACCGTCTCGCGACGATGCACGACCTGGTCCGGCAGGTGGACGTGTTGATCGCGGTGGGCGGCGACGGCACGCTCCTGCACGCCGCGCGTCACGCGGCCATGGCCGGCACGCCGCTTCTGGGAGTCAACCGCGGCACGGTCGGCTTCCTTACGGAGCTGTCTCCTCACCACGCCATCCAGGGCCTGGAGCGAATGCTGGCCGGAGAGTTCCGTATCGAGCTGCGGATGATGCTCGACGTGCGCGTGATGCACAAGGACCGCCAGCTTGCGCGTCACATCGGATTGAATGACGCCGTCGTGAAGCGCGAGATCAGCCGCATCCTTCGCTACGACCTTTCGCTCAACGGCGAGTACCTCGACAGCTTTCCCGCCGACGGCGTCATCGTCGCCACGCCCACCGGCTCCACGGCCTACTCGCTGTCGGCCGGCGGCCCGATCATCAAGCCCGACTTGGACGTGCTGCTCATCTGCCCCATCTGCCCGCACCGTTTCTACGGGCGCAGCCTCATCGTCAGCGCCGGCGACACGCTCGAGATCAGCTTCGCGCGCCACACCGACGTGAGCGAGGAAGCGATGGACACCTCCGGCATCTACCTCACCGTCGACGGCCAGACCAGCCGAACGCTCGACGCCTGCGACCGCGTGCGCATCCAGCGTTCTCGCCATCACACGCACCTGGTGAGGCTCGAAGAGGCCGATTTTTTCCAGGTGTTGCGCTCGAAGCTGGGGTAGGCGCTCCCTACCTCGTCACCCGCAACTCCACTCCGTTCACATCGATGCCCGTCACGGAGTGAAGGCCCGGCAGGGCGTGAAGGGTCACTTCGATCTCGTTGGCGCCCTCCGCCAAAGCGCGAGGGTCGAAGCTGTGGACAAAGCGCCAGTCGTGCGCGCCGAGCGGAATGCGAGGGTCGCGGCGCATCACCAACTCGGTGCTCTTGTTGATGCGCGCGACGACTTGATCCTCGAAGAGGAAGATCTCCTGCCAGCTGACCGACACGATCAGCTCGGCTCGGGCGACCATCGCGGCCCCGGTAATGTTCAAAGGGACCGCGAGCTGGCGAGTCGACTTGCCGAAGGTGCTGGCGAGGTCGGAGATGGCGGCGCCGGACCCGGCGGGCATCAGCCGCGTGCCGTCCGTGTACTTGTACGGCTCCGAGTCGCCGAGGCGCGGTTCGGCGGCGGGGCCGAAGTCGGGCCCGAGCAACGCGGGCACGCCGCAGGCGAAGGGCAACTTGCGCCGGGCGCAGTAGCGCTCCAGGGCGTCCACCAGCGAGAGCAGCTTGTAGAGCCCGAGCTTGTCGTCGAGGGAGGGGCGCCGGGACGAGAAGAAGAGCGGCCCCAACGGAGCGAATCGCGCGATGGACTCCATTGTCGCGCGCGGAAGGGCATCCTTCACCATCGAGGTGTCGAGCTTCTTCTGGTGCTCGGCGCGGTCGAGGGCGGCCATCAAGTTGACCAGCTTTGCCTGGTGCGGCTCCAGCGCCCGGGCCAGGTCACGAGCGGCGGCGCGGGCGTCGGGCAGCGGCACGGGCTGCGCGGTCCACTCCTCCCCCAGCGGCGTGACGCACTGAATCTGGACAGAGCCCTCTCCGAAGAGGTCGGCCCCGGTGAGCACGGCCGAGTGACTGGTCGAAGGCGTGCCTGCGGCCTCGCGCACGCTCTTGTCCAGGCCGTACTTCACGGTAGCCACGGCCGGCGCCGGCGTCTCGAACGCGAGCCTGGGAGTGCCGTCCGGGCGATACGTGTAGGACCAGTTGCGAAGCGAGGCCTTCTGGGTCCGGAACGTCTGGGGAAGCGACTGGGCCTTGCCGGGGTAGACGATCCAGAGCTGGTAATCCGCGTCGGGATCGAGCCCCTTCAACTCCAGGGTGTGGTGAGTCGTTTCGGTCTCCGTGGCGTTGACGACCTCCTGCGGCGGCTCGCGGGCGCCGGCAGGGGCATAGGCGGCGCGAGTTGCGTAGGGCTTCTCGCTTTCCCAGGCGAGGCGCGCGACGCGGATGCCTGAGTGAAGCTTGAGGTTGCGGAACTCGTAGCCCCCCGTGGCGCGGGCAACGAGGAACAGGCAGAGGGCGGGCTTCAGTCCCTTCTCGGCGCGCTTGAAGTCGTTCAGGATGTCGGCCGCGGACTGATAGCGCTCCTCCGGCTTCTTCTCCAGGCAGTGGAAGATGACGGTCTCGAGCGCCGCCGAGACCTTCGGGTTGCGCGCCACGAGCGGCTTCGGCGGGTTGGTGATGCAATTGGATGCGATCTCGAAGCTATTCAACCCGTCGAACGCGCCGCCGCCGGCCAGCATCCGGTAGACCACCTGCCCGAGCTGGAAGATGTCGCTGCGGTGATCGACGTCGCGCCCCTGCAACATCTCCGGCGACATGTAGGCGGGCGTGCCGATCACGACGCCTGTGACCGTGATGTTCGTGGCGAAGCGCGATTTCACCAGGCCGAAATCGACCAGCTTTGAGCGGCCGTCGCGGGCGACCATGATGTTGCCGGGCTTGATGTCGCGGTGCACGAAGCCGCGGGAGTGCATGTAGACGAAGGCCTTGCAGATGTCCTGCGCGATGGCCAGCGCCTGGGGCACGGGCATCTGCTCGGTCTTGGCGAGCAGGTCCGACAACGAGCTGCCGTCGATGTACTCCATCGCGTACCAGATGAAGTCGTCTTCTTCGCCGCTTTCGAAGAGGCGCACGATGTTGTCGTGGGAAAGCCTTCCGGCGCTGACGATCTCGCGGCGGAATCGCTTCAACAGCTGCGTGTCCTCCTCCTCGGAGGAGTGCAGCACCTTGATGGCGACAACCTGTTCGGTAGTTTCGTGGACTCCCTTGTAGACCTCGCCCATGCCGCCGGCGCCCACACGATCGACGATCTTGTAAGGACCGAGCCGCTCGGGAGTCACCCGGCGATCTTAACACGCGATCCGGAACGAGCCAGCGGCGGAAAGCGGCACGAATGCTTGACGGAAGGCCGCGCGAGGCAGTATGTGGAGAGTGTCCACGGGCAGGGAAATCTCCATGAAGAGACAAGTGGTGGCCTCGATGGCGGCGCGAGCGATACGGGCGCTGGCCGCGTTCTTTGCGCTGGCTGCCGCCGCAGGAGCCGTCTGGGCCTCGCCGCCCAAGCACACGGCGCCGGTGGATGTCCGGCTGGACGTCCTCGGAAGCGTCCAGGCCGGCAAACCGGTGAAGCTGCGGTTGCAGGCGGTGCCGAGGGTCGACGCGCCGCAGCTGCGCCTGGCGTGGCTGCTGCCCCAGGGCGTGCTTGCGCAGAGCGGGCCCTCGACCTGGTCGGGGCCGGTGACCGCAGGGCAGACGGCCGAGTTGACGGTCACGGTCCTGCTGGCCGATTTGACGCCGCGGACGGTGTTGGCGGGAGCCACAATCCTGTGGCCCGACGGATCGCGTCAGGTGCGCTCGGCCTCGCTCGATTTGCCGCCCGGGAGCCGGTCCAAGGCCGACCCCAACCCGCCGGTCACGCGCAACTCTCGCGGCGAGCCGATCCTCGAACACGTGGTGCCGGCGGCCCCGGCACACTGACGCTCCGATGGACTTTACGAAGGTCCAGAGGCTGCGCGACTCCGATCGCAAGAAGCGCCGGGCCTGGCAGGCCGCGATGCTGTTCTTCACGATCGGGATGGGCTGGACCTTCATCCCGAAAGTTCAGCAGTACCAGTTGAAGAAGACGACCGCCATCTCGGCGGACTCCTTCATGAAGTACCTGCAGGCCGAGAACCTGCGTGCCGCCTACGAGATCGGCCTCAAGCCGTCCCTGAAGAAGCAGCATCCGTACCCCGCATTCGACGCCATTTTCCACAAGCTGATGCTTCGCAAGGGCGGCCTCATCGACTACCACGTGAAGGAGTTCGTTTCCCATCCCAACGGCAAACCCTACGAGATGCTCACCTACGAGCTCATCCACGATCGCGGCCTGTCCAAACTGGACCTCGCGCTGGAGCCGGAGGGCGAGCACTACGTAATTCGCGCCTACCGGATCATCGCCGCCGGCATCTGATGCGGTAGAGTGGCGGCAGCCTGCCTCGCGCCGCAGACGTCGCGGAAAAGTGCTTGTATCACGCGACTTCCTCACGCCGGCGGCTGCCGCCACAATGTAGGAGGAGAAAGCGCCATGACCGAACCGATCCGCGAGTGTCCCTACTGTCGGGAGCTCGTCAACTCCAACGCCATCAAGTGTCCACGTTGCTTCACCGTGCTCGACCGGGCCGCCTACCTCAGGGAGAGCCTGGGCGGGTTCGGCCATTGGCTCGCCGAGCGGCTCGAGTGGTCGCGGCGCCAGAAGAACCGCCGGTTCCTGGGCGTGTGCAGCGCGCTGGGCACGTGGACGGGCGCACCGCTATTGCCCATCCGCGCGCTCTTCGTTTATCTCGCGATCAGCGGCAACCACGGGATGCTCGGGTACATCCTGCTGTTCCTGTTCCTGCCGGACAGGAAGGAGAAGGTGCTGGAGAAGGAAAGCAGCGAGTAGGGCGGCTACTTCGCCTTGACGCTCAGCGCGAACTCGCGGAAGGCCTTCGAGGCAGCCTCGATGGTCTTCACGGGGCCGGTCGCCTTGGAGTACCAGTTGCCGCTCGGGGTCTCGGCGATGGCGCCGAGCATGCGATAGTTCGGGTGCGCCTCCGGGCTGCCGCCCATCATGCTCGCCTTCATCGTGCCCTTGAGATCGATCAGGGTGACGTCGAGGCTGCCGGCCTTGGCCTTCTCGCGCTTGGCGGCCTTCTCGGTGGAGGAGCCGTCCGGCTGCTCGAACTGGCCGTACCAGCGCTGGACATTGTCTTCCAGCGAGCCCGACTGCGGGCCGAAGTAGAAGATTGCCAGCTCGCCGTCGGCGCTGTCGCCCTCGGCGCGGGGCAGCTTGAACTGCGCCTTGCGCATCTTCGAGGAAGGCTGCTCGATCGCCCAGTCCTTGGGAGCGGCAAAGCTCACCTCGCCCAGATCGAGCACGCCGTTCTTGAGCGCCGGGGCGGCAGGCTGAGGTGGCTCGGGGGGCGTCATCGACGTGCCCGATCCGGCATCGCCGGCCGACGCGGCGGGTGCGGCACTGTCGGAGCCGGCGGGCTCCGCGGCCGGGGCGGTGCTGCCAGCCGCGCTGGCGGGCGCCTTGTCGACGGAAGGATGACCTTTCGGCAGATCTTGGGCAGCCAGGCCGGCGCCGATGGCGACGCCGGTGGCCAGAAGGAGGACGATATGGCGAAGAGAGAACTGAGTCATAGGATGCTCCTGAGGTCGGGAAGGGACGCTTCGTCCCCATGCGACGAGTCAATCACGAGGAGCCGCGTGCCGCAAGAATCGCACCACGAGCGGAAGCGTCCTCTCGGGTCGTCTTCGCGTGGCCTCACGGCTCGAAGCGAAACAGGGACTGACCGATCTTGAGCTCGTCGCCGGACTCCAGTTTTGCGGCGCGACGCACTCTCAGGAAAGTGCCGTTGACGCTACCGGAGTCCTCGATGAAGAACTCGTTGCCTTCCATGTAGATCCGGGCGTGATGGTTGGAGACGTAGCCGTCGGTGTCGAGGCAGACGTCGTTCTCGCGGCTGCGGCCGATGCGCACGCCGGAGCTGCCCAGCGAATAGACCTTGTCCTTCTCGCGGCCAGCCAGCACCGTGATGCGCGGCCCCTCGTTGGGGCGCAGTTCGGGGCTGCCCTTGGGCGCCTCCACCGGCTTTGGAGGAATGGGAGCCAGACGGATGCCGCACCAGGCGCAGAACGTGTCCGCGTGGTCGTGCGCGGTGCCACAGGCGTTGCAGACCACACCGCCCGGGGGCGGTGGCGGCGGCAAGAAGACCTTCTTGCCGCAGTGGGCACAGAAACGTGCCGACGCAGAGTGGGGACGGTGACAGGCCGGGCAGGCCCGGGTTTCGTCCGGCGTGGCGGAGGCTTTCTCTTCGGCGCCCTCGAGGCCGGCGCCGCAACCTTCGCAGAAACGGCTCGTGTCCTCGTTCTCGTTTTTGCAGGCCGCGCAGATCCTCATGGAAGTCTCCACTCCTTGTCGTGGTGCCCCGGGATTCCCCCGGCTGGCACGCGCCACGAACGGCGACGGTAACCAGTTTGGCAGCAGCGCCGTCCCGGATGCCAGGTTTCGATGGGCAGATGGATCATGCTTCCCCCGAGCCGGCGGGCGGCGCGCCGGAGATCTTCTCGCCGCACTGGGTACAATATCGGGCGTGAGCGCGGTTCGTATGGCCGCAGACTGGGCATGGGAACGAGGCTTTGGCCACCTCCGCCTCGAACGCGGCGGCCGCCTCGGCCACGGCCGGCGACACGGCAGGCGTGTGCCCGTCGGTTGAGGGGGGCTCGGGCGCGGGCACGGTCGGGGGCGGCACAGGTTCGGCCACAGGCGCTGCCGGCTTCGGGGCGGACTCCTGGGCCGGGTCCTCTGTCTGATCGAGCGACGAGTCCCGGGTCAGGGAGACCTCTCCCTCGCCCAGCTCTCCGAACCCGCTGGGCTCCTCGCCCGGGGGAGTGCGGCTCGCGGTGAACTTGATCCGTCCGAACCGAAGCCTTGCGCCGTCGTGGAGCGCGGCCTCCGAACCGACGCGGGATTCGGCCAGGTAAGTGCCGTTGCGGCTTCCGAGATCGGCCATCACGACTCCTTCGGGCGTACGGACGAACTCGGCATGGCGGCGGGACACGGACGGGTCTTCGAGCACGATCTCGTTGTCGGGCTCGCGTCCGACGCGCGCGCGGTCGCCGTCGATCTTGAACGCAGGGCCGCCGTCGTCTCCGACCAGCCAGAAGGGGCCGGTCAATCGCTCGGGCCGGATGGCGGGGGCGGCCGAGCGTTCGGGCCTTCCGCCGGAGCGCGGCTCGACGCGGAAGAACAGGAACCGGGCCAGCCCCGCGCGGACGATGTCCCCGCTGACCAGGTCCCGGCTTTCGACGACGGCGCGGTTGACGGTGGTGGCGCCGCTGGCGTCGAGCAGGTGGAACGAGACTGTGGAGCCGCGGCGCTCCAGCGCGAAGCGTCGTCCCAGCGTGGTCTTCACGTCGCCGGGCACTTGCAGGTGGCACCCGGAATCGCTGCCGCAGACGAGGATCTCCGACACCAGGCGGACCTTCATTCCGTGCTTGGGACCGCCAAGCACCACGAGCTGGGGCGCCAGCAGCCACCGGCGCAGAACGATGTAGACGGCGGCGAGCATCGCCAGGATCAGCGCGGTCATGACGCACTGCGTTACGAACGCGCCCGGGCGCAGCAGCATGGCCGGCACCGTTACCCGGTGCTGGGACGCGAGCAGGTCCCCGAGCGAGTCGAGCAATCCCGGCAACGCCGCGACGTCGGCGGCGAAGAAGGCCCGGCCGCCGGTCTTGCGCGCCAGCTCCTCCAGCGCGGGCCGGCTCACGGTGTCTCCGACACCGACGCAGAAGGCCGGCAGCCCCGCGCCGCGCGCGCGCGACCAGGCATCGGAGGGGCGCGAGCGGCTGGCCCCGTCGTCCTCGTCGGCCACCACCAGCAGCACCAGCCGGCTCTCCTTGCCCCAGGCCTGCTCGGCAGCCTGCACCACGCCGTCGTAGAGCGCCGTACCCCCATGCGGCGCCAGCCGGTCCAGCGCGCGCTGGAATCGCGTCACGTCCGTCTCCAGGTCGACCTCGGTGCGCGACTGCCCGCCGAACGTCACCAGCGCCGAGCGCCACGGGGCCGCAGCGCGCAGCCAGCCCTTCAGCGCGCTCTTCACGCTGTCCAGCCGGCCGGCCGTTCCCATCGAGCCCGAGGTCGACAGCGCCACGATCAGATCGAGCGGGTCGGAACCCGCCGGAGTCAATTCATATTCCGACGCTGGTCCCAGCTCGTCGCTCGAAACCTCCACGTCGGCCCGGTCGAGCTTCCTCACCGGCGCCCCCTCCGGTGTGGTGACCGTGAAGTAGATGCCGTACTCGTCGCGCGAGCGCGCCACGGTCTGCTGAACCAACACCTCTCCCCTCTGCGACTTCAGGCCGAACGAGGTGCGCGTGAGCGGCACCGACATCAGGTGCCCGGTCACCAGCCAGGCCGCCGGCGCCGTGACGCCCGCAGCGACCAGGAGCCCGAGCAGGAACACGCCCAATCCGGTTCGCGTCTGGCGCTGCAGCCGCTCCCGTTCCTCGGCACCCCGGGCCTCGATCGACGACATCTCGCGCAGGCCTCAGCGGCCGCCGCCCGCTCCCCGGGCGGCTCGAGGCTTCGAACCCAGGTTCCGGGGTTCCGAGATTGGCGGATGGTGAATGATCTGGACCGTGTTGCCGTCGGGGTCCCGCACGTAGCACGACCGCGCGCCGTCGCGGTGGTCCTTCACGGGGTGCAAGAACTCGACGTCGCGCTCGCGCATCCGCTCCGCGAGACGATCCACGTCCTCGCGACGGCGCACGACGAAGCCCAGGTGGTCGAGCGAACAGTCGGGCGAACGCGGGTCGGCGAGGGCGCCCGTCTCGTGCAGCGCGAGGTTGTCCGCTCCCGACGTGAGGTACACGTTCTGCGGATCGGGACGCCACTCCACACGAAGCCCGAACCCCTCGACGTAGAAGCGCTCCGAGCGCGCCAGGTCTCGCACGCGCAGCGCCGCGTGGCAAAAACCCGGCGCGGTATCGTCCGGGTCAGGCTCCACCGGTTCGGCCACGATGCGCCACTCCTTCAACTCGCAGCGGACGCACTTCTCTGCGACCAGCGGATCGCGCTCGACCACGGCCCGCGCGTCCTCGGGCGACGCCGCATCGAAGATCATCATGCCCCCGCCGAGCCCGCCCCAGTATCCGTCGGTGACGTTGCGCCCCTCCGCGTTCAACGCGCGCACGTACTCCAGGTGCCTGGGAACCACCCGGTCGAACTCCTCTCTTGGAACGATCCCCTCCTCGATTTTCACGAACCGACGCCGGATCATTGCTGCCAGCGTATCAGGTGCCAGGCATTGTTCAATAGAACCGGTAACCCAGAAGCTCGCGCCATTGTTCCACCATGTGCCGGCGGTTGGCTTCCAGCTCCACGATGGCTGGAAGGAAGAAGATCGTCGCTACCAAGCACGTCGTGGTGCCGAGCGTGAGCAGCAGGCCGAAGCTGGCCAGGCCGCGGTGGCTGACCCAGGCCAGCGCCTCGAAGCCGACGATACTGGTTCCGGCCGAAAGCAGCATTCCCAGCCCCTGAGTCTCCAGCGCCCGTGCGCTGTCCCGGCCGGCGAAGCCGTGCACGAAGTTGACGCCGTTCTCCACTCCGACGCCCAGGATCATCGGTAGCGCCAGAAAGTTGACCGGGTTGTACTTCAGGCCCGCCAGCTTCATCAGCCCCATCAGCCAGGCCGAGCCGATCAGCACGGGGAAGATCGCCAGGAAGATGCGTCGCGGGCTCTTCAGGTCCACCGACAAAAGCAGCGCGATCAGCAGCACCGCCTTCACGGACGTCGTCTCCAGCACTTGCGGCAGCAGGGCCACCATCGTGTGGATGATGACGGGATAGCCGGTCATCTCCGGGTCCACCTCGCTGACCGCGGCGTGGAAACGTTCGAAGGCTTCCTTCTGACTGATGTCCTCGCGCGGGCTCACGACGATCGCGAACTTGCCGCCGGCGCTTCGCAGCGACCGCCTCAGCTCCGGCGGCACGAACGAGTCGTCGGGCGCCGGGGACTTGCTCCACCGGCCCACCTCTGCCGACAGGTCCTTCCAGCTCTCCAGCAGGGCGTTGCCGAGGGAGGCCATCATCCGAGCGGCTTCCTGGGGTTTGGCGCGGCGGACGCGATCCTGGAAGGCGTTGACCTCATCGCGGGCTTGCTCGGCAGCGCGCGCCTCGACGTAGAAGGCGAGGTTGTCGAGCGAGTGGGCCGCAGAGGCGAGCATGTCGTCCAGGGTCCGCAGCTCCCGGCGCAGTCGCACCAGGTCGGCCGAGGAGGCCGGCAAGGCCCGGTTGGGACGCGCGCCGATCCGATCGGCGACGCTCCGGACGATGGCCCGTTTGCGCTCGGCCTCGTCGGGAACGAAGGAGGCCCAGGAGAGCGTCGTCTCCACGGAAGGCCGCGCTCGCAGGGCCCGGTCGCGCGCATACATCTCGCGTGGGTCGCGGCAGACGACCAGCGCGGACATCGGCGACAGAGCGTGGCCCTTCAGCAGCTTCTCTCCCGCGCGCACGCACTCGGCGTCCGCCGGCAGCATCCGGTTGAGGTCGTACTCGAACGGGAAAAGGTCACCGATTCCGAGCGAGTAGATCGTGAGGAAGCTGAACCAGAGCGCGATCGGGACCGGGTAGGCTTGCACCAAGACGACGAACCAGTGGAACAGTCCGCCCGCGGGTTCCTCCCGGGCATCGGAGCGGAAGCGCTCCGTCAGCAAGACCAGCGGCGGCAACAGCAAGGTCCCGGATATCAAGCACAGGATGAGCCCCGTGCCCGCGATCAGTCCCAGCTCCTGAAATCCGCGGAAGGGACAGAGGCAGAGCGTGAGGAAGGCGACGCTGCCTGCCAGCGCGGAGGTGAGGATACCGACGCCCTGCTGCTGGAGCACCAGGCGCAGCGCGGCCTCCTTGTCCAGTCCCCGGCGCCGCTCCAGGTCGTAGCGCGTCGCGAAGTAGATGCCGTAGTTGATGCCCATTCCGATCAGGAAGAGCACGAACACGCTGCTGACCAGATTGAGGTAGCCCAGGGTTGCCTTGGCGAAGGCCAGCGTCCAGGCGATGCCGGCAGCCAGGGCGATCATCGTGAGGAGCGCCATCCGGGGCCGAAACCGGAACCCGAGCACCAGGATCAGAAAGTTGCCTGCGAGCGATGCCGCTGTGGAGCGCGGCAGATCGCGCTGCGTGCTCTCGTACTCGTCGAGGACGCCGATAGGGACTCCCGTGAGGCTGGCCGAGACGCCGGGCAGGTGCGACCGGGCGGCGGCGAGGGCCGCGCGGATGCGCTGGATCTGAGGGACCAGGTAGGCCAGCTCCTCGCTCTGGAGTCCCGGTGTCACGAAGATGAAGTGTGTGTCCTCGGCGCGGCTCACGAGGTAGCCTTCGGAGTCGAACAGCGACAGAGCGGCGACGGAGCGTCCCGCAAGCACCGACATCCAGCTGCGCCGCGAGATCTTCTCGCCTCGGGCGTGGCCGTTCATCAAGCGGAAAAGCTCCTGCACGCGGCGGCAGCCCGGAAGCGCTTCGGATACTGCGGCGAGGCCCTTGAGCGAGCTCTCTTCCAGCCGGCGGTTGACGGCGTGGACGACGCCGGCCAGGTCGGGCAGCGCGTCGACCAGCGGCTGGTTGCTCTCCAGGTCGCCCTTGATCGATTCGAGGGTTTCGCGGTCGAGGAAGAACGGAGCGCTCGCCATCATCCGTTCGAGGTCGATCTTGTAGAAGACGGTGCCGTCGAAACCACCGCCGGACGAGAGCGCCTTCGCAAACCGATCGGAGAAGGCGCGCCGATCTGCGGCCGAGCTGCCCTCGATCACGACGGCGATGGTGTTCTGAGGGCCGAAGTCCCGGACGAGCTGCAGGAAGCGCGTGCGGGCCGGATGGTCGCGCGGGATCAGATCGATGCGGCTGGTGCTGTAGGGCAGCTCCGCGGAGTAGCGCCAGCAGGCGACGGACACGGCAGCGACCAGCAGCGTCACGAAGAACGGGCTGTGGAGGTGCAGGTCGGCGATGCCGGAGAGGAGCTTAAGTCGGCGGCTCATGAGGGGCGGCCAGCCGGTTGTAACGGCAAGGCCGGAACGACAGATCGGGGATTGAGTATACTGTTCCGCGAACCGCGAAAGGCGGCTCCAAGTCCATGAAAACTCGCTTCCTAACCGCGCTCCTGCTGCTGGCCGCCACGATTCTCGGGGCTGCCGCGTCGCGGGAGTCGTTCAACTACTATCTGGTCATCGACACCTCCGGTTCGATGGCCGGTCGGCCCGCCGGCAGTGGCAACGCGAACATCATGCCGCGCGTGAAGGAGGCGGTGACGGCGTTCTTGGCGAAGTTGGCGGCGGGGAGTCGGGTGGCGATCCTGCCGTTCGACGTGAAGGTCCACGGGTCGATCTGGGTGACGCTGGCGGGCGAGACGGAGCGGACGCGGGCCGTGAAGCTGGTGGAATCGCTCGATCCTCGGGGGCCGCGCACGTGCATCTACACGGCGCTTGCGGAGGCGTTTCGCTGGGACCAGGCGCTCAAGGCCAAGGACGCCGGCGCGCGGCACGTCTCGACGTTCCTGGTCTTCACCGACGGACTCAACGACTGCGACGACTCCATAACGATGCGCGACGTGCTCGCGAAGTTCCGGATGATCCGCGGGCCCAACGACTTCCTCTTCTACACGACGCTCGGCGTGGAGCTCCCGGCGGCGGAGCGGGGGCTCCTGGCCGCGGAGCCCGGCGTGCGCTACGTGGCCGAGCCCAAGGGGGCGTTGGAGCCGATCTCGCTCGTGGAGGCGAGGCCGGCGGCGCTCGACTTTGGCGATATCGGCGCGGGCGGCAAAGCGACGCGCAAGCTGGCCTTCACCTATGTCGAGCAGCTGGCCGGGAAGACCGTCGAGCTGGCCCTCGAGATGGAGGGGCTGGAGGACCGCGAGGCCGTGCAGCTGCGGCCCGAACGAATCGCGCTGGACGGCGGCGAGGCGGAGGTGACGCTGGAGCTGCTGAACCCGCAGAGCTTTCGCCAGAGGAAGTTCGCGGGCGTGCTGAAGCTCTCGGCCGCAGGGCGCGTGCACGTGTCGCCGGAGAGCCTGCCCATCGAGTTCTCGACGATGCCGCCCCGCAGCTACGAGGTCGCCTCGCCGGTTCCTCTTCCGGCTGCGCTGGGCGAGCTGCCCTTCTCAGCCGCCGGCAAGGCGTCGGCTCAGGTGCGCTTCCTGATTCAACCCAGCGCCTCCATCGAGTCCGGTGGATCGACCCTGGAGGCGGTGGTGTCGCTGGCGCCCGGCAACCCCAAGGCGCTCGAGGCGGGCCGCCACGTCTGGCTCTCGGCCGGCGGGGCGCGCGGGGCGGCGGTCGCGCTCTCGGCCGGCGCCCGAGAGGTGGTCCTGGGAGTCGAGCTGGCGCGGACGGACGCAGCGCCCGGGCAGTACCAGGGCAGCGTGGTGCTCTCGAGTCCGGACGCCGACGTGCGCGGGCCGGGGTTGGTCCCCGTGGCCGGCACGGGCAGGGCGGCTTCGATCCCGTTTTCCTTCTCTTTGGCGGGGGAGCGGGTCGTGCTGGTGGCATCGGCGTCGGGCGCGGGCTTCCCGCTCGAGCTGGGCTCCGTGGTGCTGGATAGAATCGCTCCGGCCACTCCGGCGGTGCTGGAGAAGCCCGTGACGCTGGCCTTCTCGCCCGACGCCGTGGCGCGCAAGGCGAGCCTGCGGGCCGACCTCGAGCTTTCGCCCGGAAATCCGGGCCCGCTGAGACCCGGCGAGGACCTGACGCTCTCGGCCGGGGGCGCGAAGGGCGCTTCGATCGCGATCGCCGCCGGGACAGACCGGCTGATGCTGCGAGCGCTCGTGCCCGCCGGTACCAAGCCCGGCACCTACCGCGGGCGGGTGCTGCTTTGGCCCACCGACGTCGCGCTCGGGGGTAAAGGACTCGAAAACGTTACCCAGTCGGAAACGGCTCGTTCCTTCGCGTTTCTGCTGGAGGCCGAACCGGAGAAACGGTTGACGCTCTCGTCCGCCGGCTGGCAAGCCGACCTGGGCGACCTGCGACCCTCCTCGGCGGGACTGAGGGTGGACTGCACGTTCCGGCTTGCCTGGAGCAGCTCGGCTGTGAAGGCGGGCGCCACGGCGCGCGCCTCCGTGCGCGTCGAACCGGCGGGCCCCGCGGCGTCGCTCAAGGCCGGCACGCAGGCGGGCGAGGCCGTGCAGCTCACGCCCGAGCACGCGGAGCTGACGCTTGGGCTCGACCTGCCCGCGTCGGCGTCGAGCGGCCGCTACCGGGCCACGCTGGAAGTTCGCGGCGAGGGGTGCGAGGTGGGCGGCGAGGGGCTGGCAGCCTGCGGCGACCGCGCGGTCACGGGCAGCGTCGCGTTCCGGGTGCCGCGGCCGCTCTGGATCGACCTCACGGCCGCGGCGCTCGTCCTGCTGGCGTTCGCGGCCTGGGCGTGGCAGGCTTCGATCCCGCGGTTCTCGGCCCTGGCGCGGCTGACGGTGGAGGAAGGGCCGGGGGCGCCCGGGGCGTACTACCTGCGCGGCCATCAAGGGCGATTCGCGGGCCAGGTTTGGGTGGGCGGCCGCGGGACGGCGGATCTCGGGGTGGAGGGGTTGGCGGGGCGGGCGTTCGCCCTGGTGCCGGATCGCAGCGGCCGGTGTTCGGTCGTGGCGTTGTCGGCGATGACGCTGGTGAACCCCGACACGGGCCAGTCCGAGGACCTGTCGATCGGGCGCGCCACGCCGTTGCCGGAGGGTGCCCAGCTGAAGGTGGCCGACCTGAAGTTCGCCTTCAACCAGCTCTCGTGATCGAGTTTTCCGGCGTCCATTACGCGTATCCCGGCGGCGAACCGCTGCTGAAGGGGATCTCTCTCCGCATCGCCGACGGCGAGCATGTCGGACTCGTTGGCTCCAACGGGTCCGGCAAGTCCACTCTGGCCAAGCTGACCAACGGGCTCTTGCTGCCGACGCAGGGCAAGGTCTTCGTGGACGGTCTCGACACCGCCAGCGCTCACGACCTGGCGGCGATCCGCCAGCGCGTCGGAATGGTGTTCCAGAACCCGGACAACCAGATCGTGGGGAGCATCGTGGAGGACGACGTGGCTTTCGGTCCGGAGAACCTGGGCCTCGAGACCGCGGAGATCCAGCGCCGGGTCGAATGGGCGCTCTCCCACACCGGCCTCCGGGGGCTGGAGCGGCGCTCGCCGATGGCCCTCTCGGGCGGCCAGAAACAGCGCCTGGCTGTGGCGGGCGTGCTGGCGATGCAGCCCTCGCACATCGTGCTGGACGAGGCGACTGCGATGCTGGACCCCGACGGACGCCGCGAGCTGCTGGAGGTGGCGCGCGATCTGCGGCGCGTCCACGGCATCGCGGTGCTGCAGATCACGCACCTGCTGGAGGAGTTGCTTGCGGCCGATCGAGTCGTCGCGCTGGACCGCGGGCAGGTGGTCTTCGACGGCCCGCGCGGCCAGTTCTTCGACGACCCGAAGCTGCTCGATCGCCTGGGCCTGGAGCCGCCGGTGCTGATGACTCTCTATGCAGAGCTGAAGCGCTACGGGCTCGTGGGCCGGCTGGAAACGCCGACCCTGGAGGCGCTCGTGAGCGCCGTGACCGCCGGGGCAGGCCTCGCCGGAGAGGGCGCTTGAGCCGGCCGGCCCAGGCTGCGACGCCGGTCATCCGGGCCCGCGGAGTCAGCGTCGTCTACCTCGCCGGAACTCCCTTCGAGAACTGGGCGCTCAAGGAGCTGGAACTGGACGTCCGGCCCGGCGAGCTTCTAGGGGTCGTCGGGTCCACTGGGTCCGGTAAGTCCACTTTGGTGCAGGCGCTCTGCGGCCTGCTGGATCCGAGCCAGGGCGCCGTCGAGTACGGCGAGGGCATCGACCCCGCTTCGCCGGCTACCTCGGTCGGCCTGGTCTTCCAGCAACCCGAGGATCAGATCTTCGAGCGCACCGTCGCCGATGAAGTGGGCTTCGGCCCTCGGCAGCTATCGCTCCCCGAACCGGACGTCGCAGCCCGCGTCCAGGCAGCCCTGGCCGCCGTCGGGATGGGTTCACCGCAGACTCTCACGCGCTCGCCGTTCGAGATGTCCGGCGGCGAAAAGCGCCGCGTCGCCATCGCGAGCCTCCTGGCGATGGAGCCCCGGGTGCTCATCTTCGACGAGCCCACCGCCGGGCTGGACGCCTCGGGCCGGCGGCAGCTTCTGGGTCACATCCGTCGCCTGCACGACAAGCAGGGCCGTACGGTCATCGTCGTCAGCCACGACATGGAGATGCTCGCGGGCCTGGCCGACGCGCTCATCGTGATGGGCAGTGGCCGGCTCCTTCGCATCGACACGCCTGCCGCCATCTACGGGCAACCCGAGCTGATGGCCGCCGCGGGACTGCGTCCGCCCGTCTGGGTCGAGCTGCTCGAGACGCTGCGCGCCCGCGGCCTGCAGGTGCGTCCCGGTTTCCTACGCGTGGAAGAAGCCGTCGAAGAGATCCGCCGGGCCGTTCGCTCGGCCAAGAAGCGCTAGCTTCCCCGTTTCGTCAGCTCGCGAAAGCGCGCGCGAAGCGTCGGAGACGCCAGCGGCCGCGCCAGCAGCGCCACCAGCAGCAAGCATGAGGCGAGCAACAGCGGCAGGTCGAACCGCACCAGCACGCTGCCCATCGTGGACCAGGCCAGCACGCGCGGCGTCAGCCCGCCTGCCGTCGCCGCGAGGAAAGCCCCGATTGGCATTGCGGCCAACCCGGCGCCGTAGTTCGGGATGGAGAGCGGCGTCACCGGCAGCATGTTCAACACCAGCACCGCGCCCGGTCCCAACCCGCTCGAGGCCAGTTCGTCGAGGCGCGGACCCATTCGGGCTCGCACGAACTCGTGCCCCATCAGCCGAGCCAGACCGTAGGTCGTCAGCGCCGCCAGCGTCAAGCCGAGCGTCGTCAGCAACGTCCCCAGCCCCGCGCCGAAAGCCAGCCCGCCCGCCATCATCAACGGCGCGCTCGGCAGGAACAGGAACGGCCTCAGCGCAAGCACCGCCACGTAGATCGCCGGCGCCCAGGCACCGTACGCCTGCACCGCTGCCCGGATCGCAGACGGGTCCCCTACGCGACGACCCGACAGCTCGGCCATTCCCGCCACGGCGCTCACCACCACGAGCGCGGCCAGCGCCCAGAACCGCACCGTGGCCCCGCGGCCCGGCGAGGCAACCGCTGGCGTGTTGGTGGGCATCTGGGAGCAAATGTACGGCGGGAGCTGGGGGGGGCAATGGCCCCCCAGTGGGGTGCGGGGCGAAGCCCCGCCTGACTCTCAGTACCTTACGCCGTGGGACCTGCCACCAAGATCTCGGCGGTCGACTTCGCCTCGAACTGCTTGAAGTTCGCTATGAAGCGGCCGGCCAGGTCCTTGGCCTTCTTGTCGTAACCGGCGGTGTCCTTCCAGGTCTTGCGCGGATCGAGCACCTCGGCCGGCACGCCAGGGCAGGCGGTCGGGATCTGCAAGTTGAAGAACGGTTCTTTTTGGAAAGTCACGTCGTCGAGCTTGCCGTCGAGCGCGGCGTGCAACATCGCGCGGGTGTGAGCGATCTTCATCCGGTGACCGACGCCGTAGGGGCCGCCGCTCCAGCCGGTGTTGAGCAGCCAGACGCGCGTCTTGTGCTTCACGATCTTTTCGCCCAGCAGCTTGGCGTAGACGCTGGGGTCGAGCACCATGAACGGGGCGCCGAAGCAGGTGCTGAACGTGGCCTGGGGTTCCGTGACGCCGCGCTCCGTGCCGGCCACCTTCGCGGTGTAGCCCGACAGGAAGTGATACATCGCCTGCTCGGTCGACAGCTTGGAGATCGGCGGCAGCACGCCGAAGGCGTCGGCCGTGAGCATCACGATATCGCGAGGATGGCCGCCCACGCCCGAAGTGGAGGCGTTGGGGATGAACTCGAGTGGGTAGCCGCCGCGCGTGTTCTCCGTCAGGGTTTCGTCGTTGAGGTCCAGTTCGCGGCTGTGCGGGTCCATGACGACGTTTTCGAGGATGGTCCCGAAACGCTGCGTGGTGGCGAAGATCTCGGGCTCGGCCTCCTTCGACAACTTGATCATTTTCGCGTAGCAGCCGCCCTCGAAATTGAAGACGCCGCGGTCGCTCCAGCCGTGTTCGTCGTCGCCGATCAGTATCCGCTCGGGGTCTACCGACAACGTCGTCTTGCCGGTTCCCGACAGACCGAAGAAGACCGCCGTGGTGCCGTCCTTGCCGATGTTGGCCGAGGCGTGCATCGAGAGCACGCCCTTGAGGGGGAGCAGGTAGTTGAGCACGCCGAAGATCGACTTCTTGATCTCGCCTGCGTAGTGCGTGCCGCCGATGAGGACTAGCTTCTCCAGGAAGTTGACGATGATGAACGTCTCCGATGCCGTGCCGTCGCGCTCCGGGTCGGCCTGGAAATTGGGCGCGCTGATCACCGTGAATTCGGGTTGGTGATTGGAGACGTGGGCCCGGTCCGGCTTGATGAAGAGGTGGTGGGCGAACAGGTTCTGCCAGGCCTTCTCGGTGACGATCCGGATC
>JACQFU010000077.1 GCA_016199905.1 Candidatus Wallbacteria bacterium | reverse complement strand
TCCCCGCGCCAGCGTAGACTGCTCGAAATTCTTAAACCCGTGAAACGCCTTGTTT
This sequence comes from Candidatus Wallbacteria bacterium, assembly GCA_016199905.1. Lineage (GTDB taxonomy): Bacteria > Muiribacteriota > UBA6191 > JACPRK01 > JACPRK01 > JACPRK01. The sequence continues at coordinate 24,191 of JACQFU010000077.1, read as the reverse complement.
TAGGTACTACCGCACTTGGACTGAAAACGGCCTCCTGACGGGCATCTCAGGCGTTCTGGACGCGCTAGCCAGGAGACTCCGGCTAGGCTGCGGGTTGCACGCTCTGCAGAACGCGGCGCACGCTCTCGACCCACTTGTTCTTGCCGACCGGCTTGATGAGGTAGTCGGCGGCCCCCAGCGAAAAGCCCAACGCCTTGTTGTCGATCACCGACATCACGATGACGGGGGTGTTTCGGGTCTCGGGGTTCTGTTTGAGCTCGCGCAACACGTCCCAGCCGATCATATCCGGAAGCGCAATATCGAGCAGGATGACCGAAGGTTGCGACGACATTGCCATCCGCAGCCCTTCGCGGCCGCTGGCGGCACCCAGCACGGAGTAGCCCTCCGGGGCCAGGCTCTCCTCCACGATCTTGATGACGTCCTCGTCGTCGTCGATGGAAAGCACCGAGCGGCTGCCGGTGTCGGCGGCGCGGGTCACCGACGTGCCCAGCTCCGGAAGGGAGAACACCGTCGGCTCCGGTTCGGGCGCCGAGGGGGCCGGGCCAAGCGCCAGCGGCAGCTTCACCCGAAAGGTCGAGCCATGCTCGGGCTTGCTGCTCACGTAGATTTCGCCTCCCAGGAGCTCCAGCAGCTTCTTGACGATCGACAGGCCCAGGCCCGTGCCGCCGAAGCGGCGAGTGGAAGAGCCGTCGACTTGTCGGAACTCCTCGAAGATATGCTGCAAGTCCTCCTCGCGGATGCCGATGCCCGTGTCCTGGACGGTCAGCTCGACCATCTCGGAGCTGCTGTCATAGCCGACGGCGAGGGCCACGTCGCCCTTCTCGGTGAACTTGAAGGCGTTGGACAGCAGGTTGACCAGGATCTGGCGCACCTTGTGGCGATCGCTGCGCATACGAGGGATGTCGCCGACGTCCATCGTGAAGCGGACCTGGGCGTCCTGAAGCAGGGGCCGCACCGTCTCCTCGGCCTCTGCGACGACCTCACGGAGCGAGAACGACTCGATGAAGAGCGGCATCCGGTTGGCTTCGAACTTGGAGAAGTCGAGGATGCTGTTGATCTGGTGGAGCAGCTCGTTGGCCCGACGGTTCATGCGCTGCAGGCACTCCTGCTGGCGCTGGTTTATTCCGCCATAGATATTGTCTAGCAGGAGCGACGTATAGCCGATAATGGCGTTCAGCGGCGTGCGCAGCTCGTGGGACATGTTCGCCATGAAAATGGACTTGAGCCGGTTCATCTCCAGCAGCTTGTCGTAGGCGCTCGACAGCTCGCGCTGGGTCTCGCGCAGCTTCACGTTGCGTTCGCTCACCTGGCGCAGGCTCTCTTCGGCCTGGGTCCTCGCCTCCAGGAGCTGGTCCTTGAGCATCTTGTGCTCGCGTTCGATGCCGTACTTTTCTACGGCGCGCTGGGCGATGATCGGGATGTAGAAAAGCGAGTCGGCCGTCTTGACCACGTAGTCGTAGGCGCCGCTGCGAAGCGCCTCGACGGCCAGTTCCTTCTGGCCTGTGCTGGTGAACATGATCGCCGGGCAGTCGATGCCCCGGCTGGGAAAGCTGCGCAGGATCTCGAGGCCAGTGGTGCCGGGGAGCGTGTAATCCAGCAAGATGATGTCGTAGCTCTTGGCGTCGAGGTGTTTGTAGGCCTCGTGGGCATCGATGGCGCGATCGAGGATCGCCACCGGCAAGTGTTTGCCGAAAGCCTTGCGCACGATGAAGGCGTGCTCGTCGTCATCCTCGACCAGCAGGACGCGGAGGCCGGAGACCGCTGGGTCCGTGAGAATCATTTATGGATTCCTCAAGGGGCGCCCTCGGCGCTGGACTTGGCCTTGGGAGGCGAGTCCTCCGTCGAGTCGGCGGTCTCCTCCAGGCCGGCCAGGAAATCTCGCAACTCCGCGCACAGCGTCGAGAGCGCTTCGAGCTTCTTCGCGACGGCGCGCACGTCTCGTTCGGCGCTTCCCATGCCGCCTAGCTGGAAGAGCTCCTTGTGCAAGACTTCCAGCGGCAAGTCGGTCGCTGCCAGGAACTGGCTGACGGAGTTGGCCAGTTGCGTCCGGTGTTCGCGTAGTTCCCGTTCCTGCCGGGACGGAAGCTTTCGGGGATCGGGCTCCTGGGCACTCTTGTAGCGCTTCTCCAGCGCGACCCGGTCCTCTTCTTTGCGCAGCGTGGCCTTGATCTTCTGCAGCAACTTCGGCGTATCGATTGGCTTGATCAGATAATTGGAGGCGCCGAAGTTGAAACTCTCGATGATCTCGCGCGTGCCGCTCTTGGCGCTGAACATGATGACGGGGAGGTTGCGGGTCGCCGGGTTCTCCTTGAGACGGCGAACCACCTCGAGACCATCGATTTTCGGCATCATGATATCGAGCAGCAACAGGTCCGGGTGGTGCTTCTCGACTTGCTCCAGGGTCTCTTCTCCGTTGAATGCCTCCAAGGCTTCGTACCCATTCTGCTCGAGGATCGCGCGCACGATCGTGACGTGGTCCAGATCGTCATCGGCGACCAGGACCCTGTAGCTCTTGGCCATCTACGTCCGACTCCTTGCGCGCCAAGGCGCAGCTCCTACGAAAACACGCCAGCACCGAGGCGGGAAGCGAGCAAAGCCGCTCCCCTGCACCCGGACTTCAGCATATCACACGCCGCCCGAGCTACCCCACCTTCCCGCAATGCGGGCAGTCGCGCTTCTTCTTGACGATGGTCTTCGCCGGGATCCCCACGTTGACGTGATGGGGCGGGATCGACTTGGTCACGACGCCCACCGTCCCGACCATCGAGTCGTGACCCAGCTCGGTCCCGGACAGCACCGTGGCGTGATAGGTCACCCGCACATCGTCGCCGATCACCGTCTTGCCGAGGGTCACGTCGTTGATATCGTGGATGTTGTGGCTGTGGCTGTAGACATTCGCCCAGTCGCTGATACTGGCGTTGTTGCCGATCACGATCTCGCCTCGGTCGTCGAGCAGCACGCCTCGGTGAATCACGACGTTATCGCCCACGCTCAGGTTGTAGCCGTAGCTGAACTCCACCATGTGCCACAGCTTCACGTTCTCGCCGCACTTCTTGAAAATGTGCTTGGCCAGCAAACGTCGCAGACGGTGGCCCAGGTGGGCGCTCTGCCCGACAGGAGAACGGTCGAACATGGTCCAAAGCCAGATGAGCGGCTTGCGGACGTAGTACTTCTCCGGGTCCAGATCCTCGTAGTACTCCGGCTCCAGCGTCACGTTGCGCGGGTCGAAGCTCGCCACCAGGGTCCGGGCTGCGCAGCTGGCGCCCGACGCCGCCAGCACCTGCGAGCCCAGCGGCCCAAAGTACAGGTCTGCCAGCGTTTTGCGGCACAGCTCGTTGCGGTCGACTTTCGGATCTTCCAGCTTCTGGCCAAGTTCTTCGAGGAACCCGTCGAAAGCCTTAGCTGCTTCGCGGTCTTCAATCTCGATCTTGCGATATCCCATAATCCTGCGTCCAGTCTCCCCGCCCCGGTCGGACTGTTTCCCCTCCCGGTGCCGTCTTTCGGCTCACAAGCTAGCAGGAAGCAAGCCCGGGATCAATGAATTTTGACTAATTTGTACTGGTTTGCATTCCGGCCGGGGACATGAAGCCTGCAGCGGACACGTCCATCCGCTGCAGGGACCGAAATGCGGCTTCGACTCAGTCCTTTGCGCGGACCGGCGACGGCGAGGTCACGGCCTGATTGTTGACCGCGACGTTGGGCGGGGCCGCCGGAGCTTGCGGTTCCAGCACGCGCTGCGAGAAGACACTGGCGGCCTTGAGAACTTCGATGGCTTGCAGAAGTTGCGTGTCGTACTTGCTGACGCTGAGGAACACGTCTTTGCGGTTGGCCTTGGAATCTTCGATCGTGCGATCGAACTCCTTCTCGCGCTCCAGCCGCAGCTCCACGAGCTGGGCGTCGGTGAGCTTCGGGAGGTCGACGGTGATGTCGGGCTGGATGCCGACCTTGTGGATGCAGACGCCGCTGGGCGTGTAGTAGTAGGCGGTGGTGAGGGCCAGAGCCGAGCCGTCCTGCAGGGGCAGCACGGTCTGGACGCTGCCCTTGCCGAAGCTTTTGCGACCGAGGAGAATCCCGCGCTTGTTGTCGTGGATGGCGCCGGCGACGATCTCGGAGGCGGAGGCGCTCCCTTCGTTGATGAGGACCACCAGCGGCCAGCGCTTGTGGGCCTGCGCGAAACTGGCGTAGGTGACCTCTTCGCCCTTGCGGCCCTTGATGCTCACAATCTTCGCCTTGCCAAGGAACACCTTGCCCACGTCCACGGCCGCGTTGAGCAGCCCGCCCGGGTTGTTGCGCAGGTCGAGGATGAAGCCTTTCAGCTGGTAGTTCTTCTCGAAGCCCGCGATCGCCTTTTCAAGGTCCTCGCCGGTGCTCTGGCTGAACTGGCTGATGTGGGCGTAACCGGTGCCGTCGTCGATCATTTTGGCGCGCACGCTGCTGACCTTGATCTGCTCGCGCACGATCGTGTAGTCGAGCGGGTTCCTCTCACCTTCGCGACGCACGCTGACCAGCACCTTGGTGCCGATCTCGCCGCGCAAGAGCTTGACGGCGTCGTTGACCGTCATGCCCTTGGTCGTGGCGCCGTTGACCTTGACGATCTGGTCGCCGGCCCGGATGCCGACCCGGTAGGCGGGCGTGTTCTCCATCGGCGCGATCACCGTCAGCATGTTGTCCTTCATGCCGATGAGGATGCCCAGGCCACCGAACTGGCCTTGGGTCTCGGTCTGCATGCTCTCGAAGCCCTCGGGCTTCATGAAGCGGGTGTAGGGGTCGTCCAGCTTCTTGAGCATCCCCTCCACGGCGCCGTAAAGCAGCTCCTTTTCTTTCACCTTCTCTTCGGTGACGTACTGGGTCTTGACCAGATCGTAGGCTTCTTTGAGCCCTTGCAGCTCGTTGAAATAGGAGAGCTGCGTTCGGCCGGCGAAGGCTGTCGAGGGTTCCAGGGAACCCAGCGCGAGGATCAGCGTGACCGCCAGCAAGAAGTTTCGAGAAGGCATCGACTTCGTCATTCTCCTTGGTTCCAGGGTTCTTGAGTCGGGCTTCAACCTACTGCAGGACTACGGCGTTGCGCCAGGGGATGTTCCCCGGCCACCCGGGCCGATACCAAGATCATCGGGCTCAGGGTGCCGGAACTTACGATTCAAATGATCCTCTCCAGGGCCCGATGATGTTAGGAGAGGTCGATTGAAGCCTCGCTTCCGGCTGCCCGCCGCCGCACTTTCACTAGACATCTTGCCCCGACAAGCCCGTCACGTCAATCGATTGAGCTCCAAAGGAACCGATAATCGCCCCTGGCAGCCTGCCGGCGACGAAACGACCCGCAGAGCCGGCACCCGTGGGCGAACGCCCCTGCCCTGGGGGTTCTGGGCCGTACTGGTCCTCTGGATCGTCGTGGCGGGTTGCAGCACCGATGCGACCGACTCGCCCAACCAGCCGCCGAATCGCACCGGCAAGGTCTCGGGCCGGGTCTTCGATCAGGCAAATGGCCGGGAGATCGCCGGCGCCTTCGTCAGTCTGGAATCGGGCCGCGGTTCCGTCCAGACCGTCACCGATCCCGACGGCGCGTACCTCTTTGGAACCGTGGATGCCGGCAGCTATCGGCTCTCCGTCGACGCAGGCGGGTTCCGCGCGGGCTTTCAAAACGTGCTGCTCGCGGCGAGAGTCCACCTGGCGGTGGATGTGGGCCTGAGACCTGTCGTGAACACGGGCGATCTGACGGGCCTGGTCCTCGACTCGACGACCGGGGCGCCCCTGGGCAGCGCAGTACTTTCGGTGCCTGGCAAGAACGTTACGACCTTCACCGACTCAGGCGGACGGTTCACCGTTCGCGGCCTCAACGCCGGCCAGTCGACGGTCGAGGTGCGCGCCCTGGGACACGCTCCCTTCTCCGCTCTGGTGCCGATTCCGGCCGCGGGAGTGGCGCTCGAAACCTTCCGGCTGATCGCCAACGCGGGTTCGGTCTCAGGAACGGTCTTCAGCACGTCGGCGCTGCGCGCGTCCCGAGTGATCCCGGGGGCCCTGGTCAAGTTGCTGGAGCCGAACAGCCGCCGGCGGGCGGGACAGGCCATCTCCTTTCAGACCCAGACGACGCAGCCGCTCTCCTTCGCGGAGACAGGCGTCGTGACGCGCAGCGGTGCCGACGGCCGCTATCGCCTGGACAACGTCACCGCCCAGACGATCGGATTGCTGTTCACCGCAGCGAGCCACGACGATCAGCTGGCGACGACCGCGGTACTGCTGGGAAGCACGGCGTCGCTCGACGTTCAGATGCGGTTCAATCGCGCCACGGTTCGCGGCCAGGTGACCGATTTGAACGGTCAGCCGGTGGCCGGCGCCACCATCAGCGTGGCCGAGCAGGCTCTGACGACGCAGACCGACGTGACCGGCCGCTACGCGCTCTTCGAGCTTGTGGTGGTCAAGGACTTCCCTCGCGTGATCGTCATCAACGGCTTCCCCGTGGCGCTGCCGCCGCACGAGACGCCCATCGGCGCTTCTGCCCCGGGGTTCTCCCAGGGCTCGGCGCTGGTGGCGCTGGTGGCCGACGGAACGGTCGTCCTCGACTTCGGTCTAGGGCGCGCTACAGGGACCCTGGGCGGCTCGGTGCGCAAGTCGCGGGATGGCACGGCGATTCCTGGCGCGGTCGTGACCTTGCCGCAACTGGGGATTTCGACGCCCACCAACTTCGCCGGCGATTTTGCCTTCGTCGATCTGCCGCCCGCGCAGCTGGCGGTGAACGTGAACGCCGTCGGCTTCCTGCAGACGACTACTTTCGTCGTAGTCCTGCCGGGACAGTCGAGCTTCGTACGGGTCGACCTCGCCGCACCGGGCGTGTTGACCGGCACGGTCCGCAAGTTGACCGGGGGCCGCCCGCTCTCCTCGGCTCGCGTTGCGTTGCCGGAGCTGGCGCGGCAGATCCTGACCGATACGGCCGGCGCCTACACCTTCACCGATCTGCCCGCGCGCGCGCTGCGCGTGGAGTTCTCCGCGCAGGGCGCCACGTCGCTCAGCACGTCGACCACGATCCGCGACGGCGCCGTGACACAGCTCGACGCGACGCTGGGGCCGTAGAAGTGTCAGGGAGACCGGCTCCCGACTCCTATCTCCCTTTCCACCAGGCCGCGGCCTGGGCGTAGTCGTCCGTGGCGATCCAAGGTATCCCGGCCTTGGCGAGCAGGTCCCAGGCGCTGGTGCCCTTGTGATCGCCGATGCCGCCGCCGTTGACGACGTAGAGGCGCACGGGATAGCCGCTCGCGCGGGACTTGCTTGCGATCTCCGCGGCCCGGGTGGCCGACAGTGTGTCGTCGGAGTCGTAGCCATGCATGAACGGGAGATGGCGCTTGAGGTTCTCGAGTTTCGCCTCGGCCTTTCCGAGGAAACCCTTGCGGGCGGCGCCGGCCATGCAGTTCTGGACGTGCATGGTGATGAAGCGCTCGAAGGCGGGCGGAGCCTTCGGAAAGTAGTCGGCGACGTTCTTTTTGTAGTCATTCTCGTTGAAGACCCGGTCGCCGAAGGCCAGGTAGACGCCTCCAGGGGGAGAGCGCCGGTAAGCGTCCTTGCCATCGCCGCTGCCGCTCATCCAGACGGTGATCTTTCCAGGCTCGAACGGGTCGCTGGCCGAGTCGAACAAGGACGAAGCGGAGACTGGTCCGGCGCTCATCTTCGACAGGAGCTTGGCGTGCCGCTCGAGCACGGCGTGGATGGCCCGAGGCAGGTTGGGATCGCTCGACTTGAGGTCGAGCACGAGGATGTAGCCCGTGCCGGGCGCGGTTTGCCACTTGCGGAAGAGGGTGGCGAGGAAGGCCCCCAGCTCGGGCTCGTCTCCCTTGGGCTTCTCATCGTGGGTGACGACCGCGGCGCGGCGGTTCGGGTCCCAGGTCTCGTCCACCTCGACGCTCTTGAGGCCGGCCGCAAGGGCCGCCGAGAACTTGTTTTCGCCGTCTCCTTTGTAGGGATAGGCGTTGTGCGCCGCAAACGGACACGGAGGAGCCGCAGGGCCGCTTGGGTCCGATGGACGCACCGCCAGCGCCGCGGCGGCCGTCGAGAGCGCGAATGCCAGGACCAGGGAGCTGTGCGGGAGCTTCATACGGGTGCCTCCGAGGCGGCGCGGGTGAAGGTGCGGACGTCTTCAGACCAGGATACCATCGGGCGCAGGGCCGGGCCTCACCACGCCAGTTCGAGGTGCTGGCTCCTGAGGCCGACGGTGAGATCGGCGTTCTGGAAGAAGTCGAGGCCGAGGATCCCGTCGATGTTCAGCTCGCCCTTCAAGTCGGTGCAGGCGACGAGGTAGTCGTCGACCTTGCGGCCCAGGGCAGTGAGCGAAGGCAGACGCACGGTGTAGCCGACCTCTTCGCCGGCGATGGAGCGAAACCGGGCGACTCCCAGACCGCAAGAGGCTGGGTAGCCGGCCTCCTCGGCCGTCTCGATGTCGAGGATCGTGTTCCTGGTCCCGGTGTCGAGCAGCAGCCTGGCGTTCTTTAGCTCTCGCAGCGGCCCTTCGACCGCGGCCTGGACGTGGACGAACCCGTCAATCACGAGCAGGGGTCTTCTTGCTGTCTTCATATTCCGTACCCAGATGGGAATACAGGCCGAAGTGTTCGCCCGTCCATCTGCAAGCCGATATGCCCCCGATCGGTCCCCAGAGCTTCCGGGCTGCGTGCTTGTCCTTGAGGTGGTGGTAAACGACGCCGCCGACCAGTTCCGTGAACTCGTTGAGCGTGCATTCTCCCATGACCACCCATTCTTCGGGATAGCGCTTGCGGATCTCTTCCCAGGTCAACCATTCCTTGTTCTCGACTTCCATCCGGTTCCTCCAGTCCCGGTCCGGATCGTACCTCGGCCGGGAGACGTGCCGCAGGGTACCCCGTGCGCGACTGAAACGGCGCTGAAACGCGCTGAAACGGCGAAGAAAGGGGACCTCGCCGCGATGCGGGCTCGCCTACTTCTTCCAGAACATGCCCTTGAGCCGGCCGACCACACCGCCTTGGGCGTCGGCCTCCGCGGCCTCTGCGGCCGCGACTGCGGCTTTTTGCTGCCGGGAGGCCTTGCGCTCGGCCTTGCGTTCGGCCAGCTCGCGCCGGATCTCCTCCTCGGCGACCCCAAGGTTCTTGCAAAGGGCAGAACGTATCTTCTGGGTCCACTCGTTCTTCGGCAACACCATCGAGTCCTCGCGCTCGATGAGCGCCGACAGGATCTCCCGAGAGCCGCTCTCGCCCAGATTGTTCGCCAGCTTCAGCAGGATCACTTTGTCGGCAAAGCGGCTCAACAGGTCGAGCTGCTTCATCAGCGCTTTGGGGTTCTTCAGGCGCAGGAGCAGTTGAACGCCGCGGTCGGCGTGCTCCTGTTTCTTGGCGTCGCACATGTTGGAGAGGTACTCGGTGAGGTCGTCCTCCGTGAGGCGTTTGAGGGACATGTAGGCGACCTCCGCCACATCGGTGTCCTCGTCGAGCAGGGCCGGCGTGAGCAGCGGGAAGACGCTGTCGTCCTTGAGCTCCGACATCGAGACGATGGCGACGGAACGCAGGCGCGGGTCGCGGCGCTTCAAGAACGGCGCGATGCTGCCGCTGACGCGTTTGTCGCCCAGCTCCCCCAGTGCCATCAGAAGCGTGGCCAGCACCCAGTCGTCGGCTTCCTCCTTCATCTTCTTTTCCAGAAACGCGACGACCTTTTTTTCTCCCAGCGTGACCGCCTTCTTCACCGCTGCGACGCGCACGCGCGGGTCCGCGCTTTCGAGGTAGCCGGTGAAGCGGCCGACCGGGAACTCGGTCTCGCCTTGCTTCTTCAGCTCCACGTGCGGAACGGATGGGAGAGGTCGTCGATGAACTGCTGGCGTTGCTCGGGCGTGACCACGCCGCTGGAGGAAAGGTCGGGCGACGACAGATCGGGCAACGACGGGTCCGGCCCGGCAAGCTTCCCGGCCGCAGCCGGCGCCTGGCCCGGCATCTTGCTCAGGATCTTGTGAGCCAGCTCGGCGCGCCCGGGGTTGCCGGCCCCATCGAGCAACGCTTCGATCATCCGGCGATCGGCCGGTGTGGCGAGCCTGGCGATGGTGCCGGCGGCCTTCTTCGCGAGGTCCAGGTCCTCCTCCACGCGGAAGTAGTCGAGGAGCACTTCGAAGCTCTCGTCGTACTCGAGCTTGGTGAGGATGTAGATGCCGCCCTCGCGCGCCTTGGGGTCCGAGGAGCGCAGCAGGCGCCGGCAAGTCTGCACCACCTTGGCTTTGGGGAACAGCCTCAGCGCCCGGATGGCGTTGTGGCGCACCGTCCTGGACGCCGAGCGGACGTGGGGCAACAGCGCCGCCAGGGCCTGGTCGCCCTGGATGGCCTCGAGCCCCTCCCGGGCCATCTGCTTCACGGCGGGAAGCTCGCTATCGAGGAACCGCAACAGGATGTCCGTGCCTCCCAGGAGTCCGGCGAGGATCAGGAAGAGCAACAGCCGCTCGCCCGGGGGGCCGGCCTTGAGGCGATCGCGGATACCGCGGATGACCGGCTTGCGCCCCGCCGACAGCGCCAGCTTCAGGACGGCGCCGATGGCTTCGTCGTCGCTCTGCGCTGCAGCCAGGATCTCCTCGATGCGAGCGCCGACCTCGGTGTCCTGCCCCCCGGCGCTGGCGTCGAGATCGCCGGAAGGCATCGTCCGGCTCTGAGCCTCCTGGCGCATGAAGATGGCGACGATCGCCTGACGCGCGCGCAGCCGCTCCTCGGCCCCGGCAGCCCGAATCAGCGGGATAAGCGGCTCCACGGCCGAGAGATCGCCGATGTCGGCCAACAGCCGCACGGCGTCCAGGCGGGCCGAAGGGTCGGTGCTGCGCAGATCGAACACCAGCCGTTCCACCTCCAGCGAGGTCCTCATCTTCCCGGCCTCGGCGGGCTCGAACTCTCGCGAGAGCACGGCCTCGATGTTGGCCTGCCCCTGCCGCCGGGTCAGGATGGCCGCGGCCTCGGCGCTCTGCGAAGCCATCGCTCCCAGCGTAGACAGGGCCTTTGCTCTCACTTTCTCCAGCGAGTCCTCCAGCAGCCGCTCCAGACGCCCCACCAGAAATTCCCGGCCGAGCCGCGAGACGATCCAGCAGGCCGTCAGCTTCATCAACTCGTCGCCTCGCAGCATCAGGTCCAGCTGGACGGCGACGTCGGTCTCGGGGTCGTCTTTCAGCGCGACCAACGCGTTGCCGCGGGCGCGGTTGTTGGTATCGACCAGGCGCGGCCGGAGCTTGGGCCAGAGCGTCTCCATTTGCATCTCGCCCAGGGCCTCGGTGGCGTTGGCGCGCAGGCGCGGGTCCGGGTCGTCGAGGAACGGAGTCAACTCGCCGATGACGGCGATGCCTCCCAGTTTTCCGAGCGCGGTGAGCAGCGTGGCCTTCACGTACCCGTCGGTTTCCTTGGGGAGGCGGTCGTTCAGCAGGGGCAAGTACTGCCCCTTCTTCTCGCGCAAGATCTCGTGGATCGCCGACAAGCGCACGCGGAAATCGGCGTGTCCCAGTCGCGCCGGGACGTCCTCTTCCATCGTGAGCGCCCCGTCCAGCACCGTGAAGTAGTCGAGCATCTTCTCTTGCTCGCCGGCCTCGGGCCTGCGGCCGGAGAGCATCTTCGCGGCGGGCTCGCAGCCGCGCTCGGCCAGGCGGCCCAGGGCATGGAAGGCCTTCTGCCTCAACGGACCCGCCGGGTCCTCCAGCAGCTTGGCCAGGCGCGGCACGCTCACTTCCGCGTCGAAGGTGAGGCAGGCGAAGAGCGCCGCATCGCGCATGCGCACTTCGGAGTTGGTGAGCATCTCATCGAGGACCTGCAGCACGTGCTCGCGGCCGTAGTTGCGCAGCGCCTTGACGGAGTTGGCGCGGACGCGGTGGTCCGAGTCCTGGAGTAAACGGATGATCGGAGGATAAATGGAGCGGTGGCCGATGTACTCGAGGGCCTCCACCGCGTTGGCCCGAATGCGCGGGTCGGGGTCTTCCGTGGCCGACGAGAGCACAGGGATCTCGGTGCGGCCGCCCAGCAGGCCGATAGAGAGCAGCAGCTTGGAGCGGACAAAGGGGTCCTCTTCCTTGGGAAGGTGCGCGAGCACCGTGGCAAGACCCTCCCGGAATCCGTGAAGGGCCACGACCTGCAGAGCCTTCAGCTTGATGTCGCGGCTACCCGTGGCGAGGATTCCGGCAAGCCGGCCCAGGATCTCCTTGCGGCCGCGGGCGCCGCCGTCTCCGCGCTCCTGGCTCGCCGCGGCGTCTTCGGCGGCCAGTCGGCGCGAGAGGTGGTCGAGTCCCTTCTGGGCGTAGTAGCGGACCTGCGGGCTGGGATCGTCGCCGGCCATCCGCTTCAGGAGCCGCGAAGCCTCAAGGTCGCCCGACTTCACGAGGCTTCGAACGGCCTCCAGCCTCGGCTCCTCCTCGGGGCTTTCGAGGACTGCGAGGATCTCTTGCTTGTCGATCATGGACAGTCCAGGGCGCTGGCAGAGGCTGCGGATGCGAGAAAGAGAGCGTCCTGGAGCGTATCATCTCCGCGGCCGGCAAGACAACCCGCGCACGGGAGACGGGTGGCGTCATGGTTGAACCATGCCGATATGCTAAGATGGGTCTTCCGGGGAGACCACGGTGCCCAGAACCAGCTCCAAGTCAACGTCACGAGCATCGCAGGACCAGGCCGGCGAGTTCGAGAGTCGCCTTCTGGCGGTCCTTTTGACCGTCGCGCGCGACATGAACTCGGAGAAGGACATCGACCGGCTTCTGGCGTACATCCCGCAAGTGGTCGCCGAGATGGCCGGCGCAGAGCGCTGCACCATCTTCCTGCTCGATCACGAGAGCCGACAGCTCTGGTCCCGGGTCGCGACGGGCGCCGAACGCGAGATCCGGGTGCCGATAGGCTCCGGAATCGCAGGCCACGTGGCCGCCACCGGCGAGGTCGTGAACATCGCCGACGCCTACCAGGACCCGCGCTTCAATACCGAGGTCGACCGCGACACGGGCTTCAAGACTCGAAGCCTCCTCTGCGCGCCGCTGCGGACCCTGAGCGGAGAGATCCTGGGTGTCTTTCAGCTGCTCAACAAGAAGAACGGCACTTTCACGGACCGCGACGAGGAGTTCGCGTCGCTGTTCGGCTCCCACGCGGCCGTCGCGTTGGAAGGGGCACGCCTCAACCGCGAAAACAAGCAGGCCATCAGCCGTCTCACGGAGGCCCAGGAACAACTCCAAGACCGTGTGCACCGCCTGGAAACCGTGTATGCCATCGAGCGTGAGGCCAACCGCCTGGGCGACTTCGGCGAAATCCTCTCGGCGCTCACCACGCTCGCGGCGACCGCCCTCAAGGCCGAGGCGGGCTCGATCTTGCTGGCGGAGGGCAGCGAGGGTCGCCTCACCTTCTACTACAGCCACGGCGGCAAGGGCGAGGAGCTGAAGAGCACCTCCATTGCGCGCGACGAGGGGATCGCCGGCTGGGTGTTGAAGAACATGCAGCCGACCATCTCCAACGATCCGATGAACGACGATCGGTTCGCCAAGCACTTCGCCGACAAGATCGAGTTCCAGTGCCGCAACCTGATGGCGGCCCCCCTCAGGTCGGGCGAGAAGGTGCTCGGGGTCATCGAGATCTTGAATCGCAGGGACAAGGGGTTCGACAAGGACGATCTGGAGATGATGGACTTCATCGCCGGTCAGATCGCCGCGACGCTCGACAAGAAGCTGCTCGTCGAGGAAAACCAGCGCTCCCAACGGCTCGCCTCGGTGGGCAACATGGCCAGCCGCATCATTCACGATTTCAAGAATCCCTTCACGGTCATCAAGGGGATCACGCAGCTCTTCGGCGAAGGCGAGATGGCGCCGGACAAGCGCTCCCGGTTTGCCAAGATGGTGATGGGCGAGGTCGACCGCTGCGTCGAGATGACGCAGGAGATCCTGGATTTCGCGCGAGGCGACACGAAATATCGCTTCTGTCGTTTGAACCTGGACGAGATGCTGGCCGAGATCCTGCCAATGGTTGAAAAGGACTGCGCCGATCGAGGGATCGCCTTCCTGGCGGATATCTCGCCCGGGCTGGCGATCGACGCCGATCCGTCTCGCCTCAAGCGGGTCTTCTTCAACCTGACGAAGAATGCCAACGAGGCGATGAAGGACCACGGCGCGATGCAGCTGGTCGCGAAGGCCGCCGGCGGCGGCGTCGAAATTCGGTTCGCCGATCGGGGACCCGGCATCGCCGAAGAAGTCCGCGGGCGGCTGTTCGAGGCATTTGCAACACACGGGAAGCCCAACGGCACCGGCCTGGGCCTGGCCATCTGCAAGAGCGTGGTCGAAGGGCACGGCGGCCGGATCGTCATCGATCCCAACCACAAGCCGGGCACTTGCTTTGTGGTCTGGCTGCCGGCGGCCGCAGAGAACCGAAGCCCCTAGCTTCCACCCTCTCCCTCCACCACCATCGCGATCCCCTGGCCCACGCCGATGCACATCGCGGCCAGACCCAGGCGCGCGCTTCGCCGGCGCATCGCGTGGACCAGCGTGGTGAGGATGCGCGCCCCAGAGCATCCGAGAGGATGCCCGAGCGCGATGGCGCCACCGTGCACGTTGACGCGCGCTTCGTCGAGAGCCAGCTCCCGGATGCAAGCCAAGCCTACGGCAGCAAACGCCTCGTTGAGCTCGATCAGGTCGAGCTTGCCGGTCGTCACGCCCGCCCTCGCCAGGGCCGTCCGCGCCGCCGGCACGGGGCCGATGCCCATGTAACGCGGATCGACGCCGGCAGCCGCGGCGCCCAGGATGCGCGCGATCGGACGCAGCCCCATGTCGCGCGCGCGCCGCCGGGAACAAACCACCAGCGCCGCCGCGCCGTCATTGAGCGACGAGCTGTTGCCGGCCGTGACGGTGCCTCCCGGGCGGAAGGCCGGCTTCAGCTCGGCCAGCCTCTCGAGGGTCGTGTCGCGCCGCGGCCCTTCGTCGGCGGTGACGACCACCGAGGGGCCTCTGCGCTGCGGGATCTCCACCGGCACCAGCTCGCTTGCGAAACAGCCCTCGTCCTGCGCGGCGACTGCCTTTTGATGGCTCGCCAGGGCGAACGCGTCCTGCTCGCGACGGGAGAGTCCAAACCGCTCGGCCAGGTTCTCGGCTGTCTCGCCCATGCCCTCGAGCGGGAAGAGCTTCTCCATCCGTGGGTTCGGGAATCGCCAGCCCAGGCTGGTGTCGAAGAGCGTGGCAGGTCCGCCGGCAAAGGGCTCGGCTCCCTTCATCATCGCCAGTGGCGCCCGGGTCATCGACTCGACTCCGCCTGCCAGAAACAGCTCGCCTTCGCCGCTGCGGATCGATCGGGCGGCCGTCCAGACCGCCTCCAGCCCGGAGCCGCACAGCCGATTCAAAGTCACGCCCGGAACGCTCTGGGGCAAACCCGCCAAGAGCAGCGCCATCCGAGCCACGTTGCGATTGTCCTCGCCTGCCTGGTTGGCACAGCCCAGCAGCACGTCGTCGATCGTCTCCGGCCCAACACCCGTGCGCTTTACCACCGCGGCGAGCGCCACCGCGGCCAGGTCGTCGGCCCGCACATCCTTCAGCACGCCCCGGATGCGCCCGATTGGCGTCCGCACGGCGTCGACGATGACCGGATCGAGATCGGAAGGAGATTTCATGGTTGGGGGATCTCATCAGTCGGAAACTTTGTCCCCGAACCCCTACCAGGGGCCAGAAGCCCCTGGACCCCTTTGGATAGAGAAGCTCTCGCGTGTCCAAGAGGGCGTCGAGGACGCGTGTAGGCCTCATGACTCAACGGGGGTGCAGGAGGTGAGGCAGGCAGCAGTGCCGTCGCCGAACGCCTTCTTGCGCGAGCGCAGCTAGCATAGGCAAGAAGGCCGGACCGGCCCCCTGCCCGGGCCCGCGGCGGAGCCCCGGTTGGTATTCCAAATTCCATCACGGCGTCACGATCACTTTGCCGAAGACCTGACGTTCCTCGAGCAGTCGGTGCGCCGTGGCGATCTCGGCCAGCGGCAGCACGCGATCGACGACGGGGCGCAGCTTGCCGCTTGCAAAGTGCTGGAGCAGTTCGAGCAGCTCGCCCTTGGAGCCCATGGTCGAGCCCAGCAGCGAGATCGACTTGAAAAAGAGCACCCGCAGGTCCAGCTTGACCGCGGGTCCGGTCGTGGCGCCGCAGGTAACGAGGCGGCCTGCGCGCGCCAGGCAACGAACGGATTTTTCGAAAGTCTCGCCTCCGACGTGTTCCACGACGACGTCGACGCCCCGTTTGCCGGTGAGGCGCTTGACCTCCTCGGCGAAGTCCTGTTGGCGGTAGTCGATGACCTCGTCGGCGCCCAGCGCGCGGGCCCGAGCCAGCTTCTCGGGTGTGCCGGAGGTGGCGATAACGCGCGCGCCCCAGAGCTTGGCAATCTGGATGGCGGCGCTCGACACCCCACTGCTGGCGGCCTGGACGAGCACGTCCTCGCCCGGCCGCAGCTCGGCTCGAGCGACCAGCATATGCCAGGCGGTGAGGAATACGAGCGAGATGGAGGCCGCTTCCTCGAAGGAGAGGTTGCCCGGGATCGGGATGGCGTTGGCGGCGGGCACGGCAACCCACTCGGCGCAGGCGCCGTCGCGCGTCTCTCCGAAAATTCCGTAGTGACGGCACAGGTGGTCGTCTCCGCTGAGGCACTGGACGCAGAGGCCGCACGAGAGGCCCGGCGAAAGCAATACGCGCTGTCCGGCAGCGAGGTGGCCAACGCCCGGGCCGACCTGAGCGACGACGCCGGACGCATCGCATCCAGGCACGATTGGAAGCGGAAACTTGTGCCCCGGGACTCCCTTTCTCACCCAGATGTCGAGGTGGTTGATGCCGCAGGCTTTCACCTCGAGCAGCACCTGCCCCGGTCCCGGTTCGGGCTTGGGCCGGTCCTCGAACCGCAGCTGTTCGTAGCTACCGTGTTCGCTGATGACGACCGTTTTCACGGAGATCGGCCCCGGCCTCCTCAGTCCGAGTCAAGTCTTCTCCCCGGCAGTCGAAACCCGCGAGCTAATCCCTGCCGTCCGCAAGACCGTCGCGGTCGCGCATCTTGATCTTCGCCTGCCCCTTGTAAGCGAAGGAGGGGCACGGAGTGAACGTGTCGAAGTCGTCGCCGGGTTCGACCTTGGTGTGAGAGAGCTGCATTTCCTTGTAAACGCAGCGGAAGTTGGTGTCGACCTCGTCCCAGTGGATGTACTTGCAGTTCATACAGCAGCGATCGCTGCGCTTGCTGCGCGCCGTGATTCGGTCGAGGGAATCCCAGAGCGTGCCCACGAAAAAGCCGAGGACCGTGCCGGCAAAGGCCAGACCGCCGATCGTCATCGGTTTGAAGTAGGCGATCCGCGAGACCGTCCCGTGAATCCGATAGTCCAGGTCGGAGGTGAGGCGCATCCCGGCGAAGACACCGCCCAGCAGGAGGACGAAGGTGAGGATGCCACGCTTGACGATGCCGGGGCGCAGCCTCTCGATCGACTCGGGGTCGTGCTGGCGCATGTAACCCCAAACGGCATAGTTGGCCAAGTCCTTCGGCATGAACGCGGCGCGGCTGTTGATGTCGCCCAGGATGCCGGCCATGGTCTTGAAGGTGATCTGAGGATGGTGGGATAGGAAGTTGTTGAACTCTTCCGGGGTGAGGACGAGGTGTTCGGAGCCGGCGGGACCGCTCATGGCGCCCGCCGAACGGCGTGCCCCGGTGGTGAACGCTATTTCGCCGAAGGCCTTGCGAGGAGCGACGCGTGCCAGGATGTCCTGGGCGCCGCCGAGCCGCTGGATGACCAAGAAGACCTCGCCGTTCAAGACCAGGTGCAGGTTACGGTCGCGGCTCTCCTGTTCGAAAATCGTTTCGCCCGGAGCGAAGAGCACGTGCTGCATGACGACGAGCACCTCGTGCAACTCCTCCTGGCTCAGCTCGGCGAAGATCGGGATGCCCCGCAGCATCGAGTAGAGCTCCTCGCGCAACTCGGGCTTCTCCAGGATCTTATGGAAGTTGAGGTTTCGCTTCACGGCTAGCGCGGGTTGTCGGTGTCGTAGGTCTCGGGCAGCTTCTCCCAGTGGTCGCCGTACACCAGGAAGCCGGAGAGCTTGTACTGGCCGTTTTCCAGGTCCATCACGAAGCGCATCTTCCCCGTGTCGCGAGCATACTGAGCGTCGAAGTCGATCTGGTAGTAGTCGCGTCCCACGCCTGGTTCCAGCCAGGCGAGCACCTTGTAGCTCTTGAGGTCGCCCATCTTGCGGAAGGCCAGCCCGTACGACTGGTTGAACTTCTCGAAGGGCATGATCTTCCGGAAGCGCTCGGCGGTGTAATTCAGGTACGCCATCTGCAGGTCGTTGGCCTGAACCAGACGGATGTACTTGCGCACGAACTCTTCAGCCTTGTCGCGACGCTCCATTTTCTGGGAGTAGTTGTAGGCCCAGGTCGAGACTACACCCAGGAGCGTCACGAGCAGCAGCAACCGGAAAGTTTCACGGGACACGAGTCACCCACCTGGCCTGCGGAGCCCGGAACGCCGCGCCGCAAGCTGCGGTATGTTAACATGGAGGCTTCGCGGGTCGAAGCATTCAAATGAAGAGGGGCTCTCGGGTAGAGTGAAATCCAGGATGGCACCAGTGATGCATTCCCCAGACACGATGCTGAAGCGAGTCCTCCTCCTATCTGCCCGCGCCTACCATGTCGCCCTTCTCTTTCTGGCTTGTGCCGGTACCGCGTCGGCTCAGGGAGGCGGAGTGGGCGGCGGCGTGGGAGCTGTTCCGGAGCCGGCGACCTGGACGTTGATTGCGCTGGCTGCCGGAGGGTATGCCCTGCGCCACAGGCGTGACCGCTGAAATCCGGCAGGGCCTCGGAGATACCGCGGAGCAGACCACCGGCGTGGCGAAGAGGCCGCGCCGGTTGTTGGGTTTGACAGCCTTGGGCTTGGCGTCGGCGCTTCTGTTGGCCTTCCTGTTTCGCGTTTTTCTCCACTGGCTCGCCTGGAATGTCCGGGTCGGAGCCATCGAAACACACTGCGGCCTCGTGCCGTTGATGGCCATCGGGCTGGCACTGCTCAGGCGACGGGAGCTGGCGTCGGCGAGAGATCCGAAGCCCGACGGTGCCCACTCTCCGCGCCGTGCGGAGGTCGTCGGGCTGGGTGCGCTATCCGCTCGAAGTCTTCCTGGGCTTTCCCCTGAGGCTGCTGTCGACACGGGTGGCGGCGGGCGCCTTGAGCGCCTTCGGGATTCCCGCCCTGCGGACCGGCACGGTGCTGACGATGCCGGGATTCACGCTTCAGATCGGGAGTCCGTGCAGCGGACTCAATACCATCACCGGCGTCCTGATGATCGTCGCATTCCACTCGATTCTCACTGGAGCGGGATGGATGGAAGCAGCGGTGCTGCTGCTTGCGAGTCTGCCGGCCGCGCTTCTGGCCAACGCACTGCGGATCGTGGCGATCGGGGCCGTTGGCAGCCTGGGCCGCGCCGACTTGGCCTTGGGCGTGGTTCACGACTGGAGCGGCTTTGTCACCTTTGCCGTGGCTCTCGCGGTGCTCTTCGTTCTGGCGACGGTGCTGAGAAGGCGGCGAGCCGAGCCGGGCGCGACGCCGAGCGCCGACGCGCACACGGACGTCCCGAGTGTCGATCGGGCCTGGGTACTTGCGCGGGTCCTGACGCTCCTGATGGCCGTGGGGACCGCCGACTGGATTCTCGCGCGCTCGTCCCGGCAGGGAAGCTTGCCGGACCTGCACTCGTTTCCTGCCGTGATAGTGGCCGCACAGGCTGCCGAAGAGCCGCTGACGGACGAAGAGCGGGAGCTGCAAGTCGATACCGGCGGCCAGATCGTCCGCCGGGTCTATCGGACCGGTGAGCAGACCGTCTGGGCAGCGCTTGTGACGGCGGGTGCGAGCTGGCGGGTGCACCATCCGCCGGAGTTCTGCTACACGGCCCAGGGCTGGACCGTGCTCCAAAACTCCGTGTACGAAGACCCCGGCCGGGCGTCGTACCGCGAACTGCTCGCCGAACGGGACGGCGAACGCCGGGTCATCCAGTACTGGTTCACGGACGGCAACCGCTCGACCACGAACCTGATGGACCGCTGGTTTCAGGGACTGGCCGCGGCCTTTCGGGGGCAATCGGGTCATCCCTGGCTGATGGTGACGCTGTCGGCCCGCGAAACCGATGTGGAGGCGCTCGACCGGCTGCGAGGCGAGATCCGCAAGACCGCCGATTCGTGGATTGCCGCGGGCCCTGGCGTGCCACCCAGCTCGTAGTCAGCGTGCCCGAGGAACCGCCCCGCTACCGCGCCGGACCGGCAAGAAGATACACCCGAAAGCCTTCGGCCTGGGGGCCGGGCCGATAGTGCTTCTGCAACAGATCGCGCAACCCGGGCCAGCGCTGGGCCAGCTCCAGGCTGGAGACCGGATCGTAGATCCCGATATCGCTCGAGGGAACGAGCAGGACCGCCGGCGGCCGGATACTCAGGACTTCGAGATACTCCTTCCGGTAGCCGGGCGAGACCGGGCCGTCGGAGGGAAGCACCAGAGGGAAGTTGAAGAAGAAGCGACTCGCGGGTTCGCGGTGCGACCAGAGATAGACCGAGCAGCGGGCGCCGAAGACGAGGATGCGGGAGCCCGGCGGCGTGAGCTGTGCCACGAGCCGCGCGACCTGGCGGTCCTCCCGAACGGAGTATCCCAGCGATGGCCAGCGAAACCGGTCCTGAAAGGTCTCGCGATCCACCCGGCCGAGCATCCGGTCCACGTAGCCCGCCTGCCGGCCGTACTGCACCGTTGCGACAGTCCAGGGCACTAATGAGGCCGCGAGCACGAGCAAGGCGGGCCGGCGTCCCATCCGCCGATCGACATGGCTGAAGCCTGCTGCCGCCAGCCAGGCGAGCGGAGCCGCGATGCCGATGTAATGCGACGCGAAGAGCTTGCGTTGCGCCAAGGCGCTCGCCACCGTGAGCGCCCACCAGAGCAACGGCAGCCAGGTCGCTTCCGAGAAAGGGCCCCGCGCGGCCAGCGCCAGTGCCGCCCAGGCATAGAGGGCGGTCAGGTAGTTGGCGAAGGGGAAGACAAAGCCCAGCCACTCGGCGGGCACGGGGGTGACCGCGCTCTTCGAGACGAGCATTTCGGCGTTGTAGCCGACGATCGCGAGCCAGCTCTCGGGCAGAACACCCAATGCAGCGATGGCCGCCAGCGGAGTCAGGGCCCCCAGGGCGCAGCCGACTGCCGACCAGAACGGCGGTTTCCAGGCAGACGAATCGCCGGTCCCTCGCATCACCAGCAGCAGTACGAGCATGGGCAGGCAACTCGGCTTCAGCCAGACGGCCGCCGCCAGCATCGCCCCGGCGAGCGCGCGGTGGACTGGCCGGGAAGACCAGCAGAGCAGCGCCAGTGCCGCCGCCAACGGAACGTCCAGGACGACCTCCGGATAGCCACGCGTAAACCACCCGCCGAAGGCGAATCCGTTGAGGTGAAGCGTATAGAGAAGGGCCGCCACGCAGCCGCCCGCAAACCCCAGACTTCGACTGGCCGCCAGGCAGAGCAAGACGGCAGCGAGCGTGGCGGCGAAGAGTTCCGCCAGGGCGCCCCAGCTCAGACCGGCGTCGAATAACGGACCTGCGGGCAGCCAGAGCACGTGATAGACGAGCGTCTTGTTGTCCCAGAGATCGCGGGGCGGAAGCAGGCCGTGGGTCAGTCCGCGGCCAATGCACGTGAAGGCCGCCTGATCGCAGCCGAGGGGTTCTTCGAACGTGAGCAACCTGCAGAGCACGCCCGCAAGAAGGACAAGGGCCAGCGGCAGCAGGCGGATCTTCACGCGGGACTGCAGGCCACGGCGGGGAGGATGACGCCGGGCGTCGGCGCGGGCGGCGTGGCGCGGCCACCGCCAGTCTCGTCGAGACTCGTGAGCTGATACGGGATGCCCAGGTCGGCCAAGTGTTCCAGAAGCCGCTCGACCCGCCTCAATCGCATGCCCGGCGTGTTGGTGTTGCCGATCTGCCACCGGGTGTTCCAAGTCTCGGGCCGATCCTCCGGGATGTCGACGCCGTACTCGGCTGCCTTCACCTCCACCCGGGTCCCCTCCTGCAGGTAGAGGAGGGTCATCCGGAAGTCCTCTTCCTCTTCGCCGGGAAAACCCGTGAGCAGGAAGATGACCGACTGCATTCCGGCCTGCTTGATCGAGCGTAGAGCCAACTCGGTTGTACCGATCGTCGCGGTCTTGTTCATCAACTCGAGGACTCGCGGCGAACCCGTCTCGGCGCCGACTTCGAGGCGGTAGCAACCGGCCGCTCGCATCTTTTCGAAGTCGGCGGGCTGGAGGTTCTTCATCGCCAGCAGTAGCGCCGACCAGCGCAGCTTCAGGCCGCTGGCCGCCAGAAGATCGCAGAACTTGAGGAACTCCGAGCGGTGGCCGTTGATGGCGGGATCGGCGAAGGTGAAGAGATCCGTGCCGTGATGCTGATGGAGAAAGGCCAGTTCTTCGAGCATCGCGGAAGCTTTCTTGACGCGGAAGGTGCCCCACTGCGAACGGACCTGGCAGAAGGCGCAGTCGCTCACGCAGCCGCGGGAGAACTCCACGACCAGGCAGGGTGTGGTGTACTTGCCCAGCGGGAATCCGTCGTAAGTCGGCCGCGAAAGCACGTCCATCGGCAGCGTCGGCTTGCGGGGCTTGAAGGGCGTGAAGACGTTGTCCGCCCACCGCGTGACGCCGTCCAGCCCGTCGGCGCTCGCGCCCTTGCGCCAGCGTTCGAGGACTTCGACCAGGCTCTGCTCGCCTTCGCCCACGACGTAGCAATCAACCAAATCCGGAATACGGTTCGTGAAGATGTGCCGCTCCGGCGCGGTCTGGCAAGCCGGGCCGCCGAAGAGGACCTTCTTCGTCACGCCGCGTCGGACCAGGCCTCGCAGGATCTCGATGGTGACGAACTGCTTGGGAGCGGCCACGGAGAATCCGAGCACCGGCGCCGCAGACGCCGCGATGCGGTCGATGGCTCCTTCGAGTTGCCGGCGGAAGAGATCCCAGGTCCTCGAGAACAGGTGTGCTCTCTCCCAGTAGTTCTTCTCCTCCATCTTCCACAGGAAACGCTGCTCCGGATAGGCGGCCGCGTACAGCTCGATGTTCAGGTCGAGGACTTCGGCCTCGTAGCCGGCCCGCTTGGCGTAACTGGCCAGCGTCGCCAGCCGGAGCTGGGGACAGTCGACCAGCCACGGCGGGGTCGAGACCAGCAAGATATCGGGTCCGGGGGTCTTCACGGGATCGATTCTACACCGCAGGGGCCGGGAGCGCATGGCGAGCCGGTTGTCGCCTATGCTAGTCTTCAGCCCGGTAGGGAGAAGAACGCGCCTCCCTCGAGGAGGAAGCCTCGGGTGACGGACAAGAAGATCCTCGCGGTGGACGACGAAGAGATCGTCCTGAAGATGTACAAGGAGTACTTCCAGTTCCACGGCGTCGACCTCAAGACCAGCAGTTCCGAGGCCGACGCGCGCCGCATACTGGGAGAGGAGTCCTTCGACATCGTCATTCTCGACATGAAGCTGGATACGGCCAGCGGAAAGGACTTGCTCATCGACCTCAAACAGTCTCATCCGGCGACGAAGTACATCTTCGTGACGGCCTACGCCACCGATGAGGTGGTGGACGAGCTGTCGCGGCTGGGAGTGGCCGAGGTCATCCGCAAGCCTTGCACCATCCGGACAATCTACGAGTCCGTGCAGAAGCTGACGTTGTCGAGCTGACGCGGGAATCTGATATACTCGTTCCCCGGCGGCCTGTCCGGGGAGTGGCCGTTCTGGACAGCCCCCTGCCGTGGAAGGCGAATGTCGTTCAAGCTCAAAGCTCTCGTGTGTGACGACTCGAGCGTCATGCGCAAGATCCTCACGGAAATTCTCGAGGCCGAGAATTTTCAGGTGGTGGCCGAGGCGCCGGATGGCATCGAAGCCGTGCGTCTGTGCAAGCTCCACACGCCCAATCTGGTGACTCTGGATATCGCCATGCCGGGGATGGACGGAATCTCGGCGCTCAAGGAGATCCGGAAGATCTCCAAGGAGATCAAGGTCGTGATGGTGACCAGCCTGGACCGCCAGGAGTTGGTGCTGGAGGCCCTGAAGAATGGGGCCGAGAACTACATCACGAAGCCCTACCAGGCCGAAAAGGTCGCGCGCGTCATCGCCTGCATCAACTACTGACGGAGACAGTGGGGGGGGCGAGCCGCATCAATTGATCGCGAGGTAGAGGCTCAGCACCACGGCGATCAGAAGTGCGATGGCGGCTGCGATCGTG
>JACQFU010000076.1 GCA_016199905.1 Candidatus Wallbacteria bacterium | reverse complement strand
GCCAGAACTCGGGCAGGTAGCCGACGCTCATGACCCCCGGCTGCGCCCGCAGCCAGTCCAGCTCCTCCTCAGTGGCCTTCACCAGCAGGGAGTTCAAGACCGTTTCGGTCTGGCCGGTGAGGACGATGCCGCGGGCCAGCAGGCGCGTGGCCAGGTCTTGCTTCGACTGGCGGAGGAACTCCTGCACGGCATTCTCACTGGATGTTTTCAGTGCAGTTCGAAAGACGATCCCTGTCAACAGGAAGGAGATGGCGAGCGGGAGCGCCACCGCGAGCCTCCGGCCCCCGAAAGCGTGACCCGGGCGCGCTGCCAGCGTGAGACAGAGCGGCATGACCACGAGCGCGCCCAGCGTGTCTCCGGTCCAGTGCGTGAGCCAGTGTCCCCAGAACGCCGAAGCAGGGAACAGCCCCACCAGGACGTAGCAGGAGATGGAGAGGGTGGCCGAGACCGTCGAGCCGATCGGTCCCGAGAGCAGCAGGAAAAACGGCACGCGCTCTCCCCTCCAGACCGGGCCGGGAAAACCAATCAGGTTGCGTATGAGAACGGAAGTCGCGACGGCCTGGATCGTGGCGCAGCCCGCAAGGACGGCCGCGAGCCAGGCCGGGATGGAGGCCGATAGCGACAGGCCCGTCAGGAAAAACCCGATGAGTACGGCCAGCGCCATCCGCGGTCCGCCCAGCAAGCAGGCCGCCAGCGCGATTCCCGTCGGAGGCCACAGGATCGAGGTGGAGGTAGGCGGAATCGAGAACTGCAGGCCCAGCCTGCCTGCGACGTAGAGCGCCGCGGACACGAGCAGCAGGCTTTCGAAGTAGGTCGGCTTCGCGTCCTGTTCCGTATCTGCCGACGTCTCAAGCGAGCCCATCTCCACCGAGTATAGAGGCTGGGCGACGGCGGCGCCCCAGGGCTTCTAATCGTCCGTCAGCAGCGACATCAGCTTGCCGAACATGCCGTGGTACTTGCTCCGGCGCTCGCCTTCGTCTCGCAGCCGCTGGCTGGCGGCGGGATCTCCGAAGACCGAGTCGGAGCCGACGGGCAGCTTGCCGTTCATGTACTGCGGCAGGTCCTGCGGCGCAGTCAGCGCTTTGTAGAGCACCTCCGCAACGAACGATACGGTCCGCTTGCTCTTCGACGGAGGATTGTCCACCAGCTTCTCGAAGGCGATCCTCAGCGTACCCAGTTCCACGTGATCGTCCTGCGTGGCCGACGTGATGTCCGGCAAGCTTTCCGGATCCTCGCCTTTGACCTCGGGGCTCAGGAAGTACTTGCGCCTCAGCCGCGGCAGCTTGCCGTGCGCCGTCATCAGTCCCTTGTTGCACTCGAAATCGACGACCAGGTTGGGAACCAGCAACATCCGGAAGTGGACCACATCGCCGTCGGCGTTCTGCCAGACGGCCAGCTCCATCCGGTCACCCTGAAACTGCCTGCGGCGCAGGCCCGGCACGTCTTGTTTCACTAGCCTCTGATTGACTTCTTGAGTTACCATCGCACCCTCCGGTGGCTCCAGCCTTCACGCGACTTCGTAATGTGAATCACCATACCACTACTTATGAGGTACGTCCGCTGCCTCGAGGTCGGATGAACACGAGACAGGCTATAACTTCCATCCTGCTCTTGGGGTTGGCTGCCGGCTGGACGTTCGGCGCTTCCCCCGCCCCACGGCCCGTGTTCGACTGCCGCGTTCCGCTGGCGCCGTTGATGGCGAAGCTGCGAACGGCCGGCGGAGACGTGGCTCGCATTCTCTACGTTGGAAAGGCGGCCGACCTGACGAAACTAAAGACCGGCGCGCGCTACAAGTTTTCGCTTCCGATCGACGGACGATTCGCCATCGGCCCTGAACCGGCGGACACGAGCGGTAGCGTTTACTCGCACCCGATTCTGTCCGGCGGCCGGCCCGTGCTCGCAGCGGGCGGCATCCGCGTCGATCGCGACGGGCGCAAGCTGACGAAGGTCACGGTCGACCAGGACAGCCAGTCGTATTGCCCCACGGCCGACTGCCTCCAGGCCGCGCTGGAGTCGCTGGCCGCTGCCGGTGTCCCAGTCGAAGTCCTGCGCGTGGAGAACCGTCCGCCCGAGTGCGTCGAAAACCATCCCAACACCTGGCCCCCCATCTGGCCCAAGCCTGCCGCCGCCGCGGCGACCATTCCGGCGACCGGCGTTCGCTGAGGGGCGCCGCCGTTTCCGCATGCGCTGCCGTCGCATCGTGGTGATTCGCGGCACCGTGCAAGGAGTCGGCTTCCGGCCGTTTGTTTATCGAACGGCCGTGTCGCGGGGCCTGACGGGCGCCGTCTGGAACGAGAGCGGCGCCGTGGTCGTCGACGTCGAAGGCGACTCTTCGTCAATCGAGGCGTTCGTGCGGGAGTTGCGCTCGGGCGCTCCGGCCATTGCGCGCGTGGAAGCAATCGACGCGCGCGAAGCCGAGCCCGCGGGTCGCGAGACTTTTTCAATCGTCGAGAGCAGGCCGGGAGAGACCCGCCACGCGCGCCTCTCGCCGGACCTGGCGGCCTGCCCGGCGTGCCTGGGCGAGATGAGCGACCCGGCGGATCGGCGCAGCCGGTATCCGTTCATCAATTGCACGGACTGCGGCCCGCGCTATTCGATTGTCCGCGAGCTTCCTTACGACCGGCCCCGGACGACGATGGCCAGCTTCACGATGTGCGAGCCGTGCGCGGCCGAGTACGCCGAACCCAGCCATCGGCGCTACCACGCGCAACCGACCGCCTGCCCCGATTGCGGCCCGCGACTGACGACCGTCGGCCTCGACTCGAGCGAAGACCCGGTCGGAGCTGCTGTCCGGGCGCTGCGCCGTGGGGCCATCCTCGCAGTGAAGGGGCTGGGAGGATTCCACCTGGCGTGCGA
The DNA here is from genome assembly GCA_016199905.1 of Candidatus Wallbacteria bacterium. Lineage (GTDB taxonomy): Bacteria > Muiribacteriota > UBA6191 > JACPRK01 > JACPRK01 > JACPRK01. The sequence goes on along the minus strand of JACQFU010000076.1, from coordinate 5,298 downwards.
CGCCACCAATGAGGCGGCGGTTCAGACGTTGCGCCGCCGCAAGGCGCGGTGCGCCAAACCCTTCGCCGTGATGTTTCCAACGCTCGCTGCGCTCGAGCAGGCGGCACGGGTCGGCGACGAGGACCGCCGGTCGCTCGCGTCGCGTCGCGCGCCGATCGTGCTCCTGAAGCGGGGCCTGGCGGCCGGACTTGCCCCGGGAGTAGCACCCGGGCTTGACGAGCTGGGTGCCGTGCTTCCCTACACGCCGCTCCACCACCGCTTGCTGGCGGAGTTCTCTGGACCGCTCGTGATGACCAGCGGCAACCGTTCCGAAGAGCCGATCGTCTGGGACAACCAACTTGCGCTCCAGACCCTGGGCCCGATAGCCGATGCGTTCCTGCTCCACGACCGCGACATCGTGACGCCCTCGGACGATTCGGTCGTCCGTTCGTTTCTGGGGCACGAGCGACTGCTGCGCCGGGCGCGCGGGTATGTTCCCGATACGCTTCCTTTGTGCGTGACGGGCCCCGGCGTCTTTGCGGCCGGCGGGGATCTCAAGAGTGTCTTCTGCCTGGCGCGCGAGGGAACGGCCGTGCTCTCGCAGCACCTGGGCGACCTCGATACGCTCGAGGCCCAGCGGTCTTTCGAGACGGTGCGCGAGCACCTGCAGCGCCTCTTCGACGTGACGCCCCGCGCCGTCGCGCACGACCTGCATCCCGACTACCACAGCACCCGTCTCGCGCTGGACCTGGGGCTGCCCGCCGTGGCCGTGCAGCACCATCACGCCCATATCGCGAGCTGCCTGGTCGACAATGGCCGCAACGAGCGCGTCATCGGCGTCGCCTGGGATGGCGCCGGCTTTGGTCCCGACGGCACCATCTGGGGCGGCGAGTTCCTCGTGGCCGACCTCGACGGCTTCGAGCGCGCCGGCAGACTGCGCCCCGTTCCGATGGTCGGCGGCGACCTGGCCGCGCGAGAGCCGTGGCGATTGGCGCTGGCTCACGCCGTCGAGGCCGGACAGCCTTGGCCCGGCACGCGTTCGACGAAGACCGAGCTCGTCGAGGCGATGGTCCGCAAGCGCGCCCACACGACGCTCACTTCAAGCGCCGGGCGACTCTTCGACGCAGTGGCGTGTCTGGCAAGGCTTCGGGAGACGTGCAGCTACGAGGGCCAAGCCGCGATGGAGCTGGAAGCTGCGTCGCTCGACCTGGACATGCCGCCCTACCCGCTCCCGGTGATAGACGGGTCGCTTCTGGAGTTGGACGCGCGCCCGACGATCGCGGCCGTCATGGCCGACGCCCGGCGAGACGCCGGCCCGGCCGTCATCGGTTGCCGCTTTCACTCCGCGCTCGCCTCGGCCATCGAGGACGCCTGCCGGCTGCTGCGAGCGCGCAGTGGAATCGGTGTCGTGGCGCTGTCCGGAGGTTGCTTCCAGAACGCGCGGCTGGCGGCGCAGACGGTCGTCCGGCTGGAAAGCGCCGGCTTCGAGGTGCTGCTCCAGGCGCGCGTCCCCTGCGGCGACGGCGGCCTCGCCCTGGGCCAGGCCGCCATCGCCACGCGCCGGCTTTTTCGCCAGAGCCTGGGGCGCGGACCCGTGTTGTAGACTGCCAACGGGGGCTCGAGGACGAACGGCGGAGACCTATGTGCCTGGGAATTCCCGGAAGAGTGATCGAGGTGGGGCGCGAGCGAGACCTGCTGATGGGCAAGGTCGACTTCGGCGGCGTTGCCCGCAAGGTCTGCCTCGAGCACGTGCCCGACGCCGTACCGGGCGACTACGTGATCGTCCACGTCGGATTTGCGCTGTCCAAGCTCGACGAGCAGGAAGCCCGCCGCGTGTTCGCGTTGTTGGAGGAGATGGGCAGGCTCGAAGGCGGCGCAGGCCAGTGAAGTTCCTCGACGAGTACCGCGAAGCCGACTCCGTGCAGCGCTTGGCCGACAGCATCGCGCGCACGGTCAAGCGGCCGTGGACCCTGATGGAGGTCTGCGGCGGCCAGACCCATAGCATCGTCCGCTACGGAGTCGATCGCTTGCTGCCGCCGCAGATCGAGCTGGTCCACGGTCCGGGCTGCCCGGTCTGCGTCACGCCGCTGGAAACGATCGACCGCGCCCACGCCATCGCCTCGCAAACCGGGGTCCTCTTCTGCTCGTTCGGCGACATGCTGCGGGTCCCGGGCTCGCACGGCGACTTGCTGCAGCTCAAGTCCGCCGGCTGCGACGTGCGGATCGTCTACTCGCCGCTGGACGCTTTGCAACTGGCGGAAGCCCATCCCGAGCGGCGTGTGGTGTTCTTCGCCGTGGGGTTCGAGACGACGGCGCCGGCCAACGCGATGGCCGTCCACGTGGCTCGAAAACGCTGCATCGCCAACTTCAGCATGCTCGTGAGTCACGTACGGGTGCCGCCCGCGATCGAAGCGATCTTCCAATCGCCTGACAATCGCGTGCAAGGTCTCCTGGGACCGGGGCACGTCTGCACCGTGATGGGGACTTCCGAATACGAGCCGCTCGCCCGCAAGTGCGGCGTGCCGATCGTGATCGGCGGCTTCGAGCCGCTGGATCTCCTCGAAGGAATCTGGATGACCGTGCGACAACTCGAGGAGGGCCGGGCGCAGGTCGAAAACCAATATCGGCGGGCTGTCAGGCCCGAGGGGAACCCGGCATCCCTGCGCCTGCTGCAGGAGGTCTTCGAGACCGTCGACCGCAAATGGCGCGGCATCGGAACGATCCCGGCGAGCGGATTCAGACTCCGCGAGCAGTACCACGCCTTCGACGCTGAGCGCATCTACGGTGTCGGCGACCTCCGGACGGAGGAGTCGACGGTCTGCATCAGCGGCGAGATCTTGAGGGGCCTGAAGAAGCCGCCTCAGTGTCCTGCCTTCGGCAAGGAGTGCACTCCCGAGACGCCGCTGGGGGCCACGATGGTATCGACGGAGGGAGCCTGCGCCGCCTACCACGCCGCAGGACGACATCTGCCCGGGACTCCGGAGAAGAGGTCCGCGTCATGAAGGACTTGGGCGCGTCATGCCCGGTCCCCTTCGGCCGCTACGACCGCATCGTGCTCGGTCACGGCAGCGGTGGGCGGCTCACAGCCAACCTGATCCGCGACCTCTTCATGCCGGCCCTGGGCGGAGAGATCCTGTCGCGGCTGGAAGATCAAGCCGTCTGCCCCGTCGACCTGCCGGCCGGAGCGCGGCTGGCTTTCACGACCGACTCCTTCGTGGTCCGTCCGATCTTCTTCCCGGGAGGAGACATCGGCAGCCTGGCGATCCACGGCACGGTGAACGACCTGGCAGTCGGCGGCGCGCGGCCGCTGCTGATGAGTGCCGCGTTCATCCTGGAGGAGGGTTTGCCGCTGGAAGAGCTGGCCCGCATAGCAGCTTCGATGCGGGCCGCGTGCGATCGGTCGGGCGTGCAACTGGTCACGGGCGACACCAAGGTAGTCGACCGAGGCAAGGGCGACAAGGTGTTCATCACGACGTCGGGGATCGGCGTCGTACAGCCCGGGGTTTCGCTCTCAATCAGTTCCGCGCGCGCCGGCGACCGGCTGCTGGTCTCGGGTCCTGTCGGCGATCACGGGATTGCCATCCTGTCCGTGCGCGAGGGGCTGGAGTTCGAGACGCAACTCGTAAGCGACTCGGCGCCCCTGGCCGATTTGACGCGCGTCATGCTGGAGGCTTGCCCATCCATCGCCTGCATGCGCGACCCGACGCGCGGCGGGCTCTCGAGCGCGCTCAACGAGATGGCGGCGGCCTCGAAGGTCGGCGTGAAGCTCCAGGAGACTGCTATTCCGATCAGACCCTCGGTCGTCGCCGCGTGCGAGGTGCTGGGGCTGGACCCCCTCTACGTCGCGTGCGAGGGCCGGCTGGTTGCCGCCGTGGGCGAGGCCGACGCCGAGCGGCTGCTCGAACTGGTGCGTTCGCATCCTTTGGGTCGCGATGCTGCCCTGATCGGCCGCGTGGTCGAAGACCATCCCGGGATCGTGACGCTGCTCTCCCGAGCCGGCGGCGAGCGTGTCGTGTCGCTGCTCTCCGGCGAACAGCTGCCGAGGATCTGCTAGTCCGCCCCCCGGCGTCAGCGCCCCTTGCTGCCCAGTTTCCGCGCCACGGGCTGCAAGACCCGCCAGACGTTCTCGGCAATCGCGCTGTGGCCGGCTGCGTTTGGATGTCCGTTGGCGAGCCAGAGTTCCGGGTGGCCCCAGACCCCGTCGAGCAGCCCCGGCGCCAGCGGAACGTGGCGCGCGATCGCGACCGACCGGAACGCCCTGGTGTCGCGGCTTCATCAACGACCCCACCCTGCGATTTCCGGCGTTCATCCCCGCCCGCAAGCTGCACGATGCCGGGACACGGCGGCCACCTCGCTGCGCGCTCACTTACGTGCTTCTCAGAGGGTGTGGACGGCAAATCCCGCGGCGGCCCATTGCTTGGAGTCCAACGCCCCCCGCGTGTCCAACAGGTTGGCCGTGCGGACGACCTGACGGACCTGCAGGGGATCGAGGAGCAGGAACTCCGAGTGTCCGGTGAGCACCAGGACGCAGTCCGTCCCTTCCAGCGCCGGTGTTGGAGGCGTCAGGCGCAGGTCGATGCTTCGGACGTGAGGGTCGCAAATCCCGAGTTCGTAGCCCTCGCCTGCGAGCATTCTCGCTAGCTGCACGGCCGGGCTGTTGCGAACGTCGTCCACGTCGGCCTTGTACGCCAGTCCCAGGATCGTCACCTTGGGGCCGGGTGGCCAGCCGACGATCTCTTTGACGCGCTGCATCACGCGAGCCGGCTGCTGGTCGTTGATCTCGCGGGCCGTGCGCAGTAGTCGGCAGTCCTGCGGCAGGGCCTGGATCAGAAACCACGGATCGACCGGGATGCAGTGCCCGCCGACGCCGGGACCCGCATCCAGCAGCTTGACGCGGGGATGGCGGTTCGACAGGGCAAAGACCGACCTGGCGTCCCTTCCGAAATGCGTGCAAACCCTCGCCAGCTCGTTGGCCAGCGCGATGTTGACATCCCGGGAGGCGTTCTCCATCAGCTTCGAGAGTTCGGCGGAGGTCGCGTCGGTCGCGACGATCGGTCCGTCCACGACCTGGCTGTAGAGCTGCATCGCCAGCTCGGCCGACCGACTGTCGACCCCCCCGATGATGCGGTCGTTTTCGACCAACTCCCGAAGCGTGCGTCCCGGAAGGACGCGCTCCGGGCAGTAGGCAACGTGTAGGCCGTCGCCCACTTTCAGCCCCGAACGCTCCAGAATCGGCACGAGCACGTCCTCGGTCGTGCGCGGCGCCACGGTCGACTCCAAGATGACCAGGTTGTCGCGCGAGAGCACCGGCAGAAGGCT
>JACQFU010000167.1 GCA_016199905.1 Candidatus Wallbacteria bacterium | reverse complement strand
CGCGCGAGCAGGGTTGTAGCTCCCGCCCGTCCGGACCGCTCCGGATGCGCGCATCGAGTTCATCGAGAGTGGTCACCGACTTCAACCGCCCTCCCTACCGTAGAAATTCCCTTTCATCCGAGTGGCGCCTTGCCGCCAAATCCCCACCGGCCTCCCCGGGGCACTGCAAGCGCCTTCGCTGTCACCCTAGACCCCGAATTCCGGCGAGTCAACCGGCCTTTCTATAAAGGCCTCGAAATGGTAACTATTAGGACCGGGAGATTCATTCGTCAACAAAAATAGTTGCTACCCCATCGAGCTACACCGGAACGTGCGCACTGCGGCAATTTTTCCGCGGAAAAATGCACCAGTCTGTTTGAATTTCCGTCTGCAGACCCAACTTATCGGCTGTGGTTCGGTCGGAGAAGCAACCGCGGTGCCATGACACCCATGACGGGCCGCCCATCGGTTTGAATTCACGCCCGGCCGCGTGCTACCATGCGCCTCACGATGGGCCCGGAGCGCCGGGCTCGTTTCCTCTCTGTATGCCAAAGAAATTCCTGGCTCTAGTCCTCGCCCTCGGCCTGCCCGCCTCCGCCTTTGCGCGCAGCTACCTGCTGGTTCCCATGGACAAGTCGCAGACCGATCACCTGCGCGCCTACGGGGTCGCCTTCTACGCCCTCTCCCAGAGCTTCAACGTCGAGTGGCTGCTCAACTTCCGCGGCGGAAGCTTCCTGGTGCCCGACTCCAAGCTGGTCGAAGTTCAGGCCCGTCTGACCGGCGTGAGCTTCGAGCGAGTCGACGATTCCGGCAAGGAACAGATCCTCGCCACGATCAAAGAGAACAACATGGAGGACGTGCTCCTGGAGAAGGCACCCAGGATCGCCGTCTACACTCCTCCCGACAAGCGGCCCTGGGACGACGCGGTCACGCTCGCCCTCACCTACGCCGGCATCAAGTACGAGACGATCTGGGACAAGGACGTCCTCGAGGGAAAGCTCCACGAGTACGACTGGGTCCATCTGCACCACGAGGACTTCAGCGGACAGTTCGGCAAGTTCTACGCGACCTTCCACAACGCCCCCTGGTACATCCAACAAGTCAAGGAGTACAACCAGGCCGCCAAGGAGGCTGGCTACGAGAAGGTGTGGCAACACAAGCATGCCGTAGCCAGGGCCCTGCGCGACTACGTCCAGGAAGGGGGCTTCCTCTTCGCCATGTGCAGCGCAACCGACAGCATCGACGTGGCGCTTGCCGCCGAGGATGTCGACATCGTGGGGCCGGAGATCGACGGCGACGGCATCGATCCCGGGTATGCCCAGAAACTCGACTTCACGAAGACGTTTGCCTTCAAGAACTTCGAGCTCGAGACGTCTCCATACGTGTACGAGTACGCGAACATCGACGTCAGCGATTACCGCAACGTCAGCCATCCCGAACTGGAAAACTTCAGCCTGTTCGAGTTCTCCGCGAAGATCGACACCGTGGCCACGATGCTCACCCAGTGTCACGTCAACGAAGTGAAGGGATTCTTCGGCCAGACCACGAGCTTCGCCAAGCCAGTCCTGAAGGAGAACCTCCAGATCCTGGGCGAGATGCCCGGTCAGAATCGTGTGAAATACATCCACGGGCAGGCGGGCAAGGGCACCTTTACGTTCCTTGGTGGCCACGATCCCGAGGATTTTTCTCACGCAGTCGGCGATCCACCGACCGACCTCGGACTCCACAAGAACAGCCCGGGCTACCGTTTGATCCTGAACAACGTCCTGTTCCCCGCGGCGCGCAAGAAGGAGCTGAAGACGTGATGCGGGGGGAAAGACCGGCCATCGGCCCTCGGCTCGAGGCCTCGGGCTATGGACTTTCGACGACAGCTTGCTGCGCCCTGCCTCCCGCACTTTCCGAGGGCCGATGGCCCGGAGCCCGGAGCCGAGGGCCGATTCTCCCATGAACTCTCCGGACCGACGCTTCGAACAGGGCCTCGAGTTCTTCCGCCAAGGCAACTATCAGGCGGCCATTCGCCTCTGGAAAGCGCTCCTGGACGAGGGTCATCCCAATCCCAACCTGGGATTGTACCTATGGGCCGCGCAGTCGAACTACGGTCGAATGCTCCAGACCGTGAACGATCTCGCCGCGGGTCTGGGCGGAGCCGACTTGCGCACGGGCCGTGATATCGTCGCGGAGGCCCGTCACGAATTGAGCAGCCGGCGACCTCGCGAGGCCCTCGAACTGTTGCAAGAAGCCATCGGTCTATCGCCGGAGGCGATCGTGCCGAGAGTCCTGGCTGCCCGCGCGGCCTTGCAGTGCGGACTGCTTGCCGACGCGCTGGGACTGGCCCTGGACGCCCAGCGATTGAAGCCTACCGATACGGACGTGCAGACGACGCTGGGACAGGTGCTGTCCGAAATGGGTCGCACCGACGATGCGGAGGCCGCCTTCCGCCGAGCGCTGGTAGTTTCCGATCGGCTCGGCGTGGCCTGGTATGGATTGGCAGCCTTGCGCTACCGCGACCGCCGGCTGATCGACGCTGAGCGTCTCCTGGAGCGCGCGCTGGTCTGCACGCCGGGGCTCCAGACCGCGCGCGAGTTCCTTTCCGAGATCCAGCTGGAAAAGCACCGGTTCGAGGAACAGCTCGAGGACTGCCGTCAGATGCTTGCCGAACACCCGGGCTACGCCGACTGGCAGTATCGACGGGCAGTCCTTGCGACGAGCCTGGGGCTCGACTCGGAGGCGCTAGAGGCCCTTGACGCGGCGATTTCGCTCAATCCGCATATGGCCAAGGCATGGCATCAAAGGGCGCTGCTGCATCACGCGGCAGGCGACGATCGCACTGCCTGCGGAGCCCTCAGACGCGTGGCCGAGCTGTCCGGCGCGGCAAGCGCCGAAGAGGCGGAAGCGTTCTTCCTGGCGGAGCGTTATGCGGAGGCCTTCCGGGCGTGGTTCGGCACGCTGCGTTTGACGCCCGATTACGCCAGCCGGCACATCGAGCTGGGCAAGAAGCTGTTCCGCGAAGGACTGTGGGAAGAGGCCGAACGAGCGCTGTCGCGGGGAGTCTCGATGGCCCCTCAGTATGCCGACGGGCACCACGCCTTGGGCATCATCGCCCTGGGACGCGGCCGTGCCGGCGAGGCGATCCGCTACCTGCGCACGGCACTGGGCTACAGCCCGAACTTCTCCGAGGCTGCCGTCAAGCTCGTCGAGGCCTACCTGGCCGACGGCAACATCACGGCGGCCCGTGACACCCTGGAACAGTGGAAAAATCGCCTGGAATCGGACCCGCGCTTCGGCGCGGCCTTCCAGGATCTGGAGAAACGAAGCAGTGACCAACCTACCCAAGAAAGCTCGCCACCGGCCAAGGCCGGCCGACCGAAACGAAGCAAAACCGCGGCGGAAGCACGGACAGTCCAGAAGCCGCGAAGCGTTGGGCGACAGGCCCGCAAAAAAGGATAGCCTCTACCCGATCGACAAGCTGCAGATGCTGCGGTCGCATCTTTTCGTGCCTTCGAAAAGAGAGTACGTCCGGGGCAAGCGACCGCAGGTCGAGTGCATTCTCTGCGACATCGTCGCGGGCCGGGACACGGTGGACAGGCTGGAGGTTTTCCGCGACGATATCTTTGCGGTTTCCCTGAACCTTCACCCCTACAACTCGGGCCACCTGATGATCTTCCCGCTTCGCCACCTGGAGGACCCGCGCGACATGAGTCACGATGAAGTGATGCGGCTTCATCGGATGCAGTGCATGTGCTTCGACGTTCTTCAGCGGCGCTACCATCCTTCGGGGTTCAACGTCGGGTACAACTACGGCGAAGCCAGCGGGGCGAGCATCCGGCACTTCCACTTGCACGTGGTGCCTCGCTACTTCAGGGAACTGGGTTTCATGGACATCCTGGGCGGAGCGAAGATCATCGTGGAAGATCCGATGGAGACGATGACGGACCTGCGGGAGCGGT
>JACQFU010000166.1 GCA_016199905.1 Candidatus Wallbacteria bacterium | reverse complement strand
GGCCACGACGCCGCCCTTTTTCTCCTTGCCATGAGCCGCGTCCGACGAAGACTCCTCGAGCGACGCCGGGCTTTCATTCTGGCAATGGCGCTGGTCTTCACGGCGATCCTGCTGACGGTGGGTGTGACGCTGCTGCAGGTCGCGGCCTCGAGCACCGCGGCGGGCGGGCTAGCGACCGACGCCGACGTCTCCTCCGACCTGGCGCGTTCCGGACTTGCCGACGCCGAGTACCAGCTGCTGCTCGACCCGCAATGGGCGGCGGGGATCGCCACGAAGGCCTACGGCAGCGGCAGCTACTCCGTGGTGGCTACGGCGTGCGCCAACTCGGTACTGCTGACGGCGACCGGCCGGCAGGCGGGCGGCACGACGCGGATCGTCCGCCGGGAAGCCGGGCTGGGCACGAAGGCGCTGCGCTATCTGCTCTTCTCGGAGGCCCGCGTCTCCGTCAACATAACCGCGGGCCGGCCGATGGTCGGCTGCCTTTACAGCCGAGCTGCGCCGGGGGCCATCGTCGCCAGCTTCACCGGCTCCATCGACTCCTTTGCCTCCGGTGGGCCGGACCTCCGGATGCCCATCTTCGATCCCCTCCAGTACCAGGTGCTCGTGGGTTTCGACGAGACCTTCACCGGCGCCACCACTCTGACGGGGGATCACCGCTCCAAGCGCGTCACGTACGTCAACGGCAACTGCACGCTGCGCCAGACGGGCGGTCCCTTCCATTTCAACACGTTGATCGTGAACGGAAACCTCACGATCAACGGATCCACCGCACTGGGCAACTCCACCTTCACCCCGCTGGCCTACGACGCCACGAGGGACCTGCCCGCGATCCTGGTCCTCGGCTACCACACGCTCACCACGGCGGCCGGAACCAGCCCCGTCAGCGTGACGGGCGTCGTGGCAGTCGGGGGGGCCGTGACCTTCAACAACCTGGTGCTCAGGGGCAACCTGCTCGCCTTGGGCAACCTCACGCTCACGGGGAACCGCAGCGACCTGGCGCAGAACCGGCTGTTGCTGGACCCGATGACCTATCCGCCGTTCTTCCGCGCCGGAGCCGCCGGCGGCTACCTCGTGCCTTTGCACGAGCAAGTGCTGCGCTGAAGCAGCGGACTCACCGCGCGAGCGGAGCGCGAAGCGTTCGGAGCCACTCCATCCGCTGGATGATTTGAAGCACGCGCTGCGCCAGGTCGGCGATGTGGAAGGGCTTGACAAGATAGCCTTCCACGCCCAGGCCAAAGAGGCGCACCATCTCCTGCACTCCGCACATGCCGGTCAGGATAACCACCGGGATTCGCTTCAGCTCCGGGTCGCTCCTCATCTTGGCGCAGACCTCCTCGCCGCTCATCCCCGGCATTCCGAGATCCAGCAGCACCAGGTCCGGCCGTTCGCGCCGGGCCAGTTCCAGCGCCTCTACCCCGCCGCCGGCCTCGCGCACGTGGAATTGCTTCGTGCGGTGCAAAGCCGAGCGAACCACGGCGCGGATGTCGCGCTCGTCATCGACGACCAGCACGCGGTAGGGTTCCGACCGGGCGAGTCCGTCCGGCGACACGGCTTCCTCGGCCGGCAGCTCAAGAAGCTCGGGTTCCTCGAAGTCGAGCCCGGTCTCGGCCGTCTCCGCCGCCTTCATCCGGGCGGTGAGCGCGCGGATGCGGGCAACCTGCTGCTCGATCTGCTGGGCCAGGGGCCGGGCCTCCTGGTGCGGCTGCAGCTGGTCCTGCAGATGCTCCGCGCACATCGAGATGAAGCTGGTCGGGACGGATAGGTGATGCGCCATCGTGCTGGCCGCCAGCCGGACCGCCTGCAACCGCTCGAAGGCCAGGCCACGGGCGCGGCTCTCCGCACGCCGGATGGCCCACCGCAGGCGGATCAGCAGCTCGCCGGCATCGCAACAGGCGGGCAGCAACTCGTCGGCGCCCGCTTCGAGCGCCCGTTCCAGCGCCGCGGCATCGACTCGCGCTCCCAGCATCAACAAAGGCAAGGCCTGCCACTCGGGCACCCGTCGAACGACCTCGCAGAACTCGTGGCCCGAGCTGTCCGGCAACCCTTCGGCGCAGACCACCGCGTCGGGAACGCGGCGCCGCATCCGGGTGAGCGCGCCGGAGGCCGAATCGGCCTGGATGACCCGCCACGATGCGGCCTCCAGCGACTTCGCCAACTCCGGCCGCCCACCCTCGGGCGGGAAGACCATCAGGACCATGGGTATCGGCGGCAAGTCGTCCGGCATCGGCCCTCCACTGACCGTCATCCCGAATGCGATTCGAGCACGCCGATCTCGATCCCGGAGTGATTCACGACCTCTGGATTCGCCGTCAGGAGCGAGAAGCCCTGATAAGTGATGTTCCGATCCTTGCAGAGGTTTCTGACGGAGCGATCCCAGCCGAGTCGGGCATAGCAGCGGTTCTGAACGAACGAGGGTTTCTCGCCATCGCCTTTGCAGAGCGCATGCAGCTGCCGCAGGTTGATGTTGCTCACTCCCAGGAGCCGTGTCTGGCCCGCTCGCTTCAGCTCGCTCATCGCCTGCCAGACCTCGGCGTCGTCTGGACACCAATCGACCCCGGAGGACGGTCCGTGCAGCACGTACGAATCGACGTGGTCGGTTCCCAGGTGCTCGAGCGAGGACTGCATCGACTGGCGCACCTGCGTCGCGAGGCTCGCCCGAGGATCGTAAGGCAGGCGGTGGTCCTGGCCGCCGAGATAGGTGAACTTGGTCTGCAAGAACAGTTCCTCACGCCTGCAGAGACCGGACGCGATCGCCTTCTGGACGGCCTGTCCGACTCCTTCCTCGAAGTAATGGCGGCGCTGGTTGGCCGTATCGATGCCTCGGTATCCCGTCTTCAGCGCCAGCTCCACGAGGGCCTCGGTGCGGTCCTCCTTCCAGGCCGTTCCGTAGAGGATGAGGGGCACCGAGAAGCCGTTCACAGTGAGGCCGCCGGAGGAGGATTGAGCCATGGGGACGCTCCTGAGCTCGAGGTCGGTCGGAACAGGGAGGGGGACGGCACCATTGTACGGGAAGCACCGGCAATGTGGGCCTTAGGGATGCAGCGTGGAGAGCGCGACGGAGCCCGCGGAGCTTCCTGCACGCGTCCTCCCGGGCGTAGACTGGACGGGCATGACATCGGCCGACGAGAACCGGTACATCGTCAAGCGCGAGCTGATCGAGATCGGCGGCTACATGACGGTCTACTCCGCCGAGGATCGCGCGCTGGATCGCGAGGTCCGGCTGCACGTGCTACAGGCGGCGGTCGGCGAGGACTCGGAGGCCTACGTCAAGTTCCGCGCCGAGTGCCGGGCGCTGGCGGGGCTGAGTCATCCCGGCATCCTGGAGGTCCTCGACTTCGGCCGTTCGGAAGACAGGGTCTTCTACGTGACGAACCGGGCGCCCGGGCTGCCGCTGGCGGAGTTCGTGGCGGAGGGGCCGCTGGAGCCGGAAGTGGTCGTGGAGTTCGGAGTGCAGCTCGCGGAGACGCTCGCCTATTTGCACTCCCAGGAGCTGCTTCACCGGGGACTGTCGCTCTCGGGTGTCCACTTCGACGTCGATTCCGGCCAGGTAGTCATCTGCGATTTCAGTTTGCTCAAGGATCTGGCGGGCGGGATTGCGACCTTGCCTGCGCTGCTCGGAGCAGTCCGCTTGCACCTGCTGCCCGAACGCCAGCAAGGAAAGCCGGCCGATCCGCGCAGCGACGTTTTCCTGGCGGGAGCTCTGCTCTACGCGCTGGCTTGCGGCCGAGACCCTCTGGCGCCCAAGTATCTGACAGAGGAGATGCGGCTTGCGCTGAAGCCCGTGACGGAGCTGAATCCCGAATGTCCTGCGTCGCTGGAGCGCGTCATTCTTCGGGCGCTCGAGGTCGATCCGGCCCAGCGACCTTCGTCGGCCCTGGAGTTGGCCCGGGAGCTGGAGAGCGTGCGGCGCAAGCTGCTGGCTCGAAAACTGTCCAGGCCGTTGCCGGCCGTGCCCCGACTGCCGGCGGCGCCCCGATCGGACGGGGCCGGGACGGTCCGAGAGCCGGAGGGCGCGGGCAACTGGCTTGCCGCCTTCTCGACGGGGCCCCGACTGGGTGCAGTCGTTGCCGCGACGTTCTGCGTCACGGCGTTTGCCGCGCTCGTGACGCGCCCTGCAGCAGAGGCTCCCTCTCCGCCGGCAACCAGGGGAACGGTCGCGACAGTGGCCTCTCCGGCAGCAGGCCACGCTCCGCCGGTTCAGGTGCTCTCGCCACCTGCCGGTGGCGTTCCCGGCATCGCACGCGTCGCGGCTCTCTCCTTGCGCGAGCCGACCACCGAAACGACCTTCAACGATCGCTGGAGCGCGCTCGCCGATTGGGTTTCCGACTTGCCGTCCGCCGGGCCGCGACCGTTCGAGCGCCGCGACCTCGTCACGCTTCGGATGAAGGTCTACGACCAACCTATCGAAGCCTTCTCCGAGTTGGACCGGCTGATCGCCGTTGCAGCGCGTCAGCCGGCCCACTAGAGGAGTACGGCTACCGGCATTTCATTCGAACCGGCGGGGGCCGGCGGGCTC
>JACQFU010000165.1 GCA_016199905.1 Candidatus Wallbacteria bacterium | reverse complement strand
ATCTTGCCGTCGAGCGCGTCGAGCGGCGTGGGGAAGAAGACGGCGGCGCTGTTGACCAGCACCGCGAGTCTCGGGAACTGCTGGGTGACGGCTGCGAACATGCGATCGACGGAGGTCTCGCTGGCCAGCTCGGCGCGAAACTTCTCGGCGCTCACGCCCAGCGCGCGAGCCTCGGCCACGACCTGCGCCGCCTCGACGGCGGACCTGTTGTAGTGCACGGCCAGGTCGGCCCCTCGGCGCGCCAGTTCCAGCGCAATGGCGCGTCCGACGCGCTTGCCTGCGCCCGTCACGAGCGCGGCCTTGCCTTGGAGGTCCACGGCGTTGGCCGACTACAGGTCCAGCACCCGCTTGACGGCGCTGATGATCTGCTCTTCCTTGAGCGGCTTGACGATGAAGTCGAGCGCGCCCAGGCCGATGGCCTCGCGGATGACGTTCTCCTGGCCGACGGAGCTGACCATGATGATCCGCGCGTCGGGGAACTCGTGGAGGATGTTGCGGGTTGCCGAGATGCCGTCCACGTTGGGCATCGTGATGTCCATCGTCACCAGGTCGGGTTTCAGCTCCCGGTACAGGTTCATGCCCTGCAAGCCGTCTTCGGCCTCACCGGCAACGGTGAACCCGTTCTTCTGGAACATTGCCTTGAGGATGCGCCGGATGATCGCAGCGTCGTCCACGATCAAGATGCGTTTGTCCAGATGGGCGCTGGCGGCCGGGTTGTCTGTCTGTTCGGTCATGAAAGCCCCGAAGGATTGTTAATGCACCGGCTCTTGAAGATCAAGTAACGCGACCCGATCGATCTCCTGGTTCGAGATGGTGCCTTCGCGCAGAACGACGGCTCGGCCCTGCCGGAGCCCCACCAGGGTCGACGGCTGGTCGGCGGCGTCTGTGGCCTGGTCGGTCTCCACCACGTAGAGGAGGCCCTTTCCGAAGACCTCCAGCACCTCAGCCGCGCTGGGCAGCGGAGGCTGGCCCGAGCGGTTGGCGCTGGTGCAGACGATGGGCTTTCCCAGCACGCGCAGCAGATCGGCCAGGAGAGGGACCCTTGGGACGCGGAAGGCGACGGTGCCGTCCTCGGCGACCACGGCCGACAGCTCGCCTGCGCGCGGCCGGCAGACCAGCGTCAGGGGGCCGGGCCAGTACGCAGCCGCGAGTCGTTCGTAAACGGCGGGCCACTCCTGGACCCAGCGCTTCACGGACGGTGTGTCCAGCTCGAAGACTGGGAGCGCTTTGCGGGCTTCGCGCTCCTTAAGCTCGAAGATACGCAGGATGGCGTACGGCCGTGCGGCCAGTGCCGCAATGCCCCAGACCGTGTCGGTCGGAAAGGCGACGAGTCCGCCTGCCAGCAGAGCGCGGCGCAACTGGCCCAGGCTCACCTCGTAGCCCGGCTTCCCTGCCTCTGACGCGGGCATCCGAAGGAGGTCGGCCACGACGCATCTCCCCGCTCAGCAGCGGCGGGCCACCAGAACGCGATCCAGGCGGGCCAGGTCTTGCGCGATCTTCACGACCTCCAGGCCGCTTTCTGTCGCGAGCGCCCGCACCGGAACCGTCTGGTCGAAGGCCATCTCCATGAGGAGCCAGCCTCCGGGTTTCAAGTACCGGGCCGCCTGCGAGACGAGGCGGCGAATCACTTCGAGGCCGTCGGCGCCGCCGAACAGGGCCATCGGAGGCTCGTGATCGACGACTTCTCGTTGCAGATGGCCGCGCTCCCGCTCGGCCAGATAGGGCGGGTTCGAGACGATGGCGTCGAACGTCTCGCCTTGGCGGAACGCCGTCAGCAAGTCGCCTTGCAGGAAGCGCACTCGCGAGTCGTGGGTCTGCGCGTTGCTGCGCGCGATCTGCACGGCCGCCCGGCTGATGTCCGTGCCCCACACCTCAACGCCCGGGAGCAGCAGCTGCAAGGTGACGGCGATGCAACCGCTGCCGGTGCCGACGTCCACGATTCGCAGCGGGGCGCCTCTGCCTGCGAGGGCTTCGCGAGCGCAATCGACGAGGGTCTCGGTTTCGGGGCGCGGGATCAGGACGTCGGGAGTGACGCGGTAGCTGCGCGAGTAGAACTCCTGCATGCCGCGCAGGTACTGCATCGGCTCGCGATTGGCGCGACGGCGCGCCCAGTCGAGAATGCGGTCGACGGAATCCCTGGAGAACAGGTCGTTCCAGCGCACGTAGACGCCCGCGCGACCCAGACCCAGCTGGTCGGCGACGATCAACTCGGCCTCGAGCCTGGGATTGGGGATATGGGCCTCGCCCAGCATCGCTTCGACCCTCCGAACGGCGTCGCCCAGGGGCCAGACGGCCGCCGGGGCGGAACCGATGTCGTGTCTGCGAGCCGAAAAGGTCATGCCACGTCCAGCTCCTTGAGCTTGGCCTCCTGGTCGCTCGTGACCAGGGCCGCGATGAGCGGATCGATGTCGCCCTCCATGATGTCGCGCAACTGGTACAACGTCAGGCCGATCCGGTGGTCCGTGCAGCGGCCCTGTGGGAAGTTGTACGTGCGGATGCGCTCGGAGCGTTCGCCGGAGCCGACCTGGCTCTTGCGTTGGGTGGAGCGCTCGGCGGCCTGGCGCTCGCGTTCGGCGTCGAGCAGGCGCGCCCGGAGCACGGTCATCGCGCGCGCCTTGTTCTTGTGCTGCGACTTTTCGTCCTGACAAGTGACGATGATCCCCGAGGGCAAGTGGACGATCCGCACCGCCGAGTCGGTGGTGTTGACGCTCTGTCCGCCGGGGCCGCTGGAACGCATGATATCGATTCGCAGGTCCTTGTCGTCGATCTTGATGTCGACCTCTTCGGCCTCCGGCAGGACGACCACGGTCACAGTGGAGGTATGAATCCGGCCTGCAGCCTCGGTGACGGGGATCCGCTGAACGCGGTGAACGCCGCTCTCGTACTTCATCCGGCTGTAGACGCTGTCGCCGTGAAGGCTGAAGATGATCTCCTTGAAACCGCCGATACCGGTGGGACTCGACGAGAGCAGTTCGTGCTTCCAGCGCTTGCCCTCCGCGTACTTGCAGTACATGCGGTACATATCGCCGGCGAACAGCCCGGCCTCGTCGCCGCCTGCGCCGGCGCGGATCTCGAAGACGGTGTTCTTCTTATCGAGCGGGTCCTTCGGGATCAGCTCCGTCCGAAGCCGCTGTTCCAGCGCGGTCAACTTCTCCTTGCCGGACTTGGCCTCCGCGTCGAGGAACTCGCGCATGGCCGCGTCCTTTTCCGACGCCAACATACCCTGGGTCTCCTCCACCTCTTTCTTGAGCTGTTTGTACTGGCGGTAGAGCGTCACCGTCTGCTCCAGAGACGAGCGCGCGATGGCGACCTGCTGGTACCTCTGCGGGTCGCTGAAGAGGTCCGGCGAGCCGAGCTGCTGCTCCAACGCCGAGAACTTTTCTTCTAT
>JACQFU010000176.1 GCA_016199905.1 Candidatus Wallbacteria bacterium | reverse complement strand
GTGGAACTCGCGCACGGCCAGAGTCTGTCCGTTGATCGTCACCTGGATCGGGACGGCCGCCACGGCTGGACGGCCGGCCGCCGAGGGCTTCGGGGCCGATACGGGAGGCGCGGCCAGTGCGCAAGCGAAGCCGATTGTGACGGCGGTCGCCGCCAGGGACGGCCGCTGCCGCCACAATCCGGTGCACCAACGGACAAGGACAAACAAAGTCGGATCGCGCCCCCTGAAAATCAAAAGGTTCCGCATGGCCCGAGAAGCCTGAATTATACAGCACTCTCGAGACTCCTTCAAGCAAATCGGGAACTCTCGAATCAACAATCCGCAGGACCTGCCGATCCATGTTTGTGGACACCAGGGATTCAGGTCTCTGGAGCCATCGTCGCAGCTAACAGTCGCAGCAAGAGCCAAAGCCGGAGCCGCAGCAGATGCCGCCCAAGGAGTTGATGGTAGCGTGAAGTCCTTTTTCACTCCGAAAGAGGTAGCGAAGCTCGTCAACATCTCGTACCGACAAATTCAGTACTGGGATAAGACGAACTTCATCCGCCCCTCCTACCGCCGTAGGGGCAAGTACCGCCTCTACACCTTCTCGGACCTCATCCAGCTGAAGGTGGCCAGGACGCTGAGGGACCATGACTTCAGCATCCAGCGGCTTCGCAAGACAATCGTCTCGCTCAAGGACCTACTCCCGCAGGTGGCGCATCCACTCGTGGAGCTGACCTTCCTCATCGAGGGCGATCGCATCCTCGTCTTCAATGGCGAGGTCCTGATGAACAACGTGCCCGGCCAGAACTACATCCGCTTCGACGTCAAGTCGCTGCGCGAGGAGATCAACACCCACTTCCCCGAAGCCCTCTCCGTCGTCGCCGGCCAGAAGATGGTCGCGACGGGTTGAGGACCGGCCCTCATCGGGCCTGGGACACGGCGCTCGATGCAGCGGCGAGGTCGCCGAGCGCCAGAAGCCGGTAGCAATCGCCGAAGCCGATCAGCCTGTAGGCGAGCGGCGCTGCAACGGTCACCAGTTGCAGCTTCCGGATGCTCGCCAAGCCGGGTGTAAGCGCGGTCCGCAGGATCCACCCGCGGATCCGCAGGTTGTCGCGCATTCGGAAGGCCAGCCGGATCTCCTTGCCGGCGAGGCGCGCGGCCTCTCGAAGCCCATCCAGCACCGCTTCGGGCTCAGGCAGGCCGTTTCTGAGGTGGTCCTCCAGGAAGTGGTGCGTCTTCTTCTGAGTCCTCATGTAGAAGTCGGCCAGCTCGCGATCCTGCCGGGCGGCGGGACGGCCCGCCGGGACCATCACGACGACCAGCCTCCGCGCTACCCGCACCAGCTCCCGATAGGAGGCGTCGCGGTCAGCTCCCGGAATGTGTTCGAGTGCGTCCACCGACATCGCGACGTCGAAGGCGTTGTCACGGAAGGGGAGCGCGCGCGAGAACCCTCGGACCCGCTGTAGCGAAAACCCTCCCGCCAGGCCGAAGGACACGTCGCAGCCGACCACCGGGCGCCTCACATAGGGGCTGATGCCTCGATCGCCCGACCCGACGTCGAGGATGGACCCGCTCTCGAGGCCGCGTTCCCGGAGCGCGTCGAGAATGGGCAGGTATCGCAGCGCGTCCTCCGGCCCCCAGCCCGAGTAGCGGCTGTTGTACTCCTTTTTGAGTAGTTCAAAAAGCGCACGGAGCGGGTTCATCCGGCCACCCTTACCACACTGCCGCCACGACCCACAAGTCGAGGGGAATTGGAGGGGCGATGCGCCCTCTCGCTTCCTTGCATCGCTCTCGACGCCGTGTCCGAAGGTTGCTCAATGCCCGAGCAGGCTGTATAATGGCCTGTTTCCTCAAGTGGCCCTACCACCCGGAGCGTCCATGGCGTCCAGGTCCGTCTCTCCGACCGTCTCCATCGTCAACCTCGGCTGCCCCAAGAACCAAGTGGAAGCCGAGAAGATGACGGCCGCCTTCCAAGGCGCCGGATGCAAGTACAGCCCCGACACCCTGTCCTCGGACATCGTGCTGATCAACACCTGCGGATTCATTGGACCCGCCAAGTCCGAATCCGTCGACACCATCCTCTCCTACCTGGAGCTCAAGAAGGAGCGCCCGGACCTGAAGGTCGTGGTCAGCGGCTGTCTGTTCGAACGTTACGAGGGCGAGCTGGCCGGAGAGCTGCCCGAGGTCGACGGCTGGCTCAAGCTCCCCTCCCCGGAGCGCGTGAGCCAGCTGGTAACCGATCTCGGCTTCACGCGGACTCCTCGCGTCGGCCCGCCGGCTTACGGCAGGCCGGTCCTGCTCAACGAGCCTGGGATCGCCTATCTCAAGCTCTCCGAAGGGTGCGACCGGCCCTGCAGCTTCTGCGCAATCCCCGCCATCAAGGGCGCGATGAGGAGCCGTCCGATCGCCGAGCTCGTCGAGGAAGCCCGCCAGCTCGCGCTGCAGCACGGCGTCCGCGAGATCAACCTGATTGCCCAGGACCCGGCCGCCTACGGCAAGGACCTCTACGGCGCGGCCAGCCTCACCCGACTCCTGAAGGCTCTAGGCGAGGTGAGCGAAGTCACCTGGTTCCGCATCCTCTACATGTTCCCCTTTGGTCTGGACGACGAGGCCCTCGACTACCTGGGAAGCCAGCCGCGCTTCTGTGCGTATCTCGACATGCCGCTGCAACACTCCGAGCGCTCGGTGCTGGCCCGCATGCGCCGTCCGGGCGACGGGCCGCGCTATCTGGAGTACCTGGAGAAGGTTCGAGCGCGATGGCCAGGCGTTGCCCTGCGTACCACGATGTTGGTCGGCCATCCGGGCGAAACCGGGCAGGATTTCGACGCTCTCTGCGAGTTCGTTCGGCAAGCCCGCTTCCAGTGGCTGGGCGTGTTTCCCTTCTCCCCCGAGGAGGGCACCTTCTCGCACGGGCAGGAAGGCGAGGTCCCCGAGCAAGAGGCCAACCTGCGCGCCGAGACGTTGCGTGAGGTCTTCGAAGCCAGCCGGGACCTGTCGGTGTTCCGCCTGGGCCAGGCCCGCACGGCTCTCGTCACGGAGCTGACGGACGGCGTGTTCGGCTGCCGCACTCAGTCCGAGGCGCCGGAGGTCGACGGGATGGTCTACGCGCCCCGGCGTCGTGGCGTGAAGCCGGGCGATCTGGTGGAGCTTCGC
This sequence comes from Candidatus Wallbacteria bacterium, assembly GCA_016199905.1. Taxonomy (GTDB): domain Bacteria; phylum Muiribacteriota; class UBA6191; order JACPRK01; family JACPRK01; genus JACPRK01. Next base: position 14,567 of record JACQFU010000176.1, on the reverse strand, counting down.
GTCGATGAGGTCTCGGGCTTCGATTTCGAGGGCGAGATCCTCCGCAAGATTGCGACGGCTCCTGCCGCCGCGGACCGAGGTTGACGCATTGCCCGCGCGGAAGGGGATACACCTCAACCTGGCCAACAGCCTGACGCTCTTCCGGATGGCGAGCGCTCCGGTGCTGATGGTGCTGTTGCTGCTGGACAGTGGACCTCCGGGACTCGCCGGCGACTGGGGAAAAGTTGCCGCGCTGTTCCTCACGCTGATTGCGGGCATTACGGACGTCTATGACGGGATCATCGCCCGCCGGAGCAACACCGTCAGCACCTTCGGAAAGTTCTGCGACCCGGTAGCCGACAAGCTGATGGTGACGGCGCTCTTCGTCGTCTTCGTGGAGCTGGGCCGGATGCCCGCCTGGATCGTGGTGCTGATGCTGTTCCGGGAGTTCGCGGTGCTGGGACTCAGGCTGCTGCTTTCGGGTTCCGGAATGGTGATGACTCCGACCAAGTGGGCCAAGCACAAGACCATCTTCCAGGTGAGCGCGGCCGTGGCCGTGCAGATACCGCTGGTGCTGCAAGTGCTGACGTTCAGCGACGTGGTGAGCGTGCCTTGGGTGTCGATGATCTACTACGCGCAGATCGCGGACTACACGACCTACGTTGCCCTGGTGTTCACCCTGGTATCGGGTGTCGAATACTTTTGGCTATACTGGCGCCACCTGGAGTGAATCTCGATGCCCGATCCCTTTGGTACCAACTTTAGACGTCTCGGCCAGGCTCCTCCCAAGAAGGCGGAGCCCGAGAAATTTCACCCCGTGGGCGAGTTCTGGATCAAGCTGCTGGCCTCGGGGTTCTACTCCGGGTACGTGCCGGTAGCGCCCGGGACGGCGGGAACACTGGTGGGCGTGCTTCTCTGGTGGAAGCTGGGACGTCTTCCACTGGATCCGATGGGTAAGTTCGTGGCGCTCACCGTCGCGACGCTCATAGGCGTGTGGATCAGCACGATGGCGGAGAAGGTCTACAACAGGGGCGACGCGAACATCATTGTCATCGACGAGATTGTCGGCTTCATGGTTTCGGCCGCCTACCTGACGCCGGGGACCTACGAAAACGAGTTTCGTCTGGTGCTGGTGACGTTCGTCATTTTCCGACTCCTGGACATCATCAAGCCGTTTCCGATCCGTCAGCTCGAGCAGTTGCCGCAAGGCTGGGGCGTGATGGCGGACGACATCGCCGCGGGCGTCCTGACGTTGCTCATCATGGCGCTGCCGCTCAACGGGCTCTGGAAGCAGCTGCTGGATCTGCAGCTTCGGGCCGGGGGGAAGTGAGTCGATCGCAATGGCGCGGAAAGTAAAACTGCTGGCCGTCGACGACAACCGCGCGGTGCTGCGGATCCTCAAGGACGGGCTGGAGCGGGAAAGCTTCGACGTTCGCACGGCGGAGAGCGGGGTCGAAGCGCTGGAGCAGATCCTGCTCGAGAAACCCGACGTCATCTTGCTGGACATCGTGATGCCCGGAGTGACGGGCTACGAAGTCTGCCGGGTCCTGCGAAGCGATCCGCATACGGCGCCGATTCCAATCATCATGGTCACGGCCAGCGTCCCCGACAAGGTACGGCAGGAGAGCTACGAGGCCGGCGCCAACGATATCTGGGCCAAGCCCATCAACGTGATGGAGATCGCCACCTCGATCCGCTCCTATCTCGAGGCCGGCGTCAAGTACGAGCCCGTCACCGAGCAGAAAGAGGGCGAGATCCTGCGGTCCAACCTCCGGAAAGTGGTGGCCGATTTTAGAGGCCCCTACCAGGCCATCTCCACTGTCGCCAAGCTGATGGGCGAGGGCACCAAGATCGAGCCCAAGCAGGTCGCCGAGGTCCTTCGCCAGCAGTGTGCCGCGGTCCAGGAGCTCCTGGAGAAGCTGGAGCGACTGAGTCTTTAGTCCCGCTACCCCTCGCCCATTACCTCGCGCACGGGCAGTACCACTCGGAAACGAGTGCCCTTGCCCGCCGAGGACGCGACCTCGATTTGGCCGCCGTGCTCTTCGACGATCCGCTGGCAGATCGCCAGTCCCAGACCCGTCCCGCCACGGCTGCTCTTGCGGGTGAAGAAGGGTTCGAAGACGTGAACCAGGTCCGCGGGTGCGATGCCCGGGCCATCGTCGCCGACCTCGATGGCCACGTTGCCGATGTTGGCTACCACGCCTTCGGCGGTCCCTAGAGGCAGCCGCTCAGCACCCAGCGTAATCGTCCCCCGATCCTCCATGGCGTCCACCGCATTCTCGATCAGATTGATGAAGACTCGCAGCATCCGCTCGTTGTCGAAGTAGAGGGCGGGGATTTCCTGATCCAGGCGCTCCACGACCTGGATGCCGGCCGGCCGCCTCACCAGGCCCACGGCGCGGCGCAGGCACTCCAGGATATCCTGACGGCGGTAGTGGGCTTCGGCCCGCTTGGAGTAGTCGAGGATCTCGTCCACGGTCCGGTCGGCGCGCTGGATCTCGCGCCGCACGACTTCGAGGTAGCGCTCCGGGTCTTCCTGGCGGGCCAGCCTCAGCTCCAGGACGTCGAGCGCGGCCCGGATGGTGTGGAGCGGATTGCGGATCTCGTGCGCGACGCCGGCCGCCATCGTGCCGAGTGCGGCCATCATCTCGGAGTGTCTTGCCCGCTCCCGAAGCCGCTGAACGTCCGTCAAGTCTCGAAAGATCATGACGTAGCCCAACACGCGCCTGCGGCTGTTGACCAGGTTGGAGATGCTGAAACCCAGCGGCAGCACGCGGCCGTCGTTGCGGACTATGGCCCCCTCGAACTGCTGGCGGCTGGGAATCAGCGCGGGCGTGCGGCGCCGGTATTGATTGATGGAAGCGATGAGCGGCCGGAACCGCGCGTGCGAGACGAGCATCATCCCGACGAACTCGTCCCGGACCACCTCGAAGATGCGCGCCGCCTCGCTGTTGAGGAACAGCACGCGCGAGGTGACGTCCACGACCAAGATTCCGGAGGGGAGGCACTCCAGGACCTGGCGGCCGAAGCTCTCGATGTGGGTAGACCTGGCCAAAGGTTTGTGTTACAAGAAACCGGTCGGAGGAGGAGTAGAGCCGAGTCTAGCACGCTTCTCCAAGCCGCCCCTCAGATGGACGAGCCCAAGGAATTCACACGCTACCTCAAGAAGGTCACCGATGAGGACATCGCGCGCCTCGAAGAGGTGCTGCAGGAGAACCCCGGTGACATGGACGTGCTCGACTGGCTCGCTTTTGCGACCTACTCGGCCGGCCGCTACGACCGGGCCGTCCAGCTCTACGAACGCTGCATCGCCCAGGAGCCCGAGACCGTCAGCTTCCACTACTTCCTGGGCAACTGCTACTGGCATGTTCAGCAGCATGCGAAGGCCAGAAACGAGTGGAACCGCGTCATCGAGATGGACGCGGAGGGCAAGTTTCGCTCGCGCGCAGCGGATAAGCTGAAGCTGGTGGAGAAGTAGGGCCGGGCCTTGCTAGGATGTCCCGGCTCTTCCGAGGAGAGCGCGGTTCTATGCGAGCGACGTTGAATCTACAGGTCCTGGCGGTCGTCTGCTGGGCGCTGTGCGGCGTGGTCCGAGCCGATCCTGCGGTGGACGGCAAATGGACCATCGCCAGGCTGCACTACTCCGGCGGCGGCGACTGGTACGGCAACCCGTCGAGTCTGCCTAACCTCTTGCGCGAGCTCTCGGCTCGCACGACGGTACGCGCCGCCAACAGGGAGGCCGTCGTCACGTTGAAAACCAATGACGTTTTCAACTATCCGCTCATCTATTGCACGGGCCACGGAAACATCAGTTTCAGTCCCGAGGAGGCCGAGCGCCTGCGCAAGTACCTCACGAGCGGAGGCTTCTGGTGGGCCGACGACAACTACGGCATGGACGAGTCGTTGCGCCCTCAACTTAAAAAGTTGTTTCCCGACAAGAAGCTGGTGGAGCTGCCGCCCGATCACGAGATCTACAACAGTTTCTACAAGCTGCCGCAAGGGTTGCCCAAGATCCACGAACACCATGGGGGTCCCGGCCACGGTTACGCGCTCTTCCACGAGGGAAGGATGATCTTCTATTACACGTACAACACCGACATCGGTGACGGGCTCGAGGACCCCGACGTGCATCGCGACCCGCCGGCGAAGCGCGAGTCCGCCATGAAGATGGCCGTTAACGTCGTCCTCTACGTCCTCACCCACTGACCCTCGCCTGGAGCCATCCATGACCATCTTCAAGGCCTACGACATCCGGGGCACCGTGCCGGACCAGATCGACGACACGCTGGCTCGCAAGATCGGTCAAGCCTTCGTGACTCTGACGAAGGCGCGCCGCATCGCCGTCGGTCGCGACATGCGTGTGAGCTCGCCCGTCCTGGCAGAGGCGCTCATCGACGGCGCTCGCGCCGCCGGCGCCGACGTGCTGGAGGTCGGGATGGTGAGCACGCCGATGCTCAATTTCGCCGTGGCTGCCAACAAGCTCGACGGAGGGATCCAGGTGACCGCCAGCCACAATCCGGGCGCCTACAACGGGTTCAAGCTCTGCGGACCAGGCGCCTCACCGGTCAGCTACGACAGCGGCATCGGCGACGTCGAGCGCTGGGTAGCCTCGAAGGCCGGGGCGTTCCAGCCGGCCGCTCGGCGCGGCGGCCTGGAGAAGCGCGAGATCTTCGACGAGTACTCCCGCTTCTTGAAGGCGCAGGTGAAGTTGGCCGATCGCCACCTCCGCCTGATCGCCGACTCGGCCAACGGAGTCACCGGAGTGCGTGAGTTCTTGATCCTCGAAGAGCTTTATCCCGACATCGAGGGGATGTTCCTGGAGCCCGACGGCAGCTTCCCCAACCACGAGGCCAACCCGCTCATCCCCGAAAACATCCGCCCCCTGCAGGACCGCGTTCATGCTACCGGGGCCGATCTCGGTATCGCCTTCGACGGCGACGGGGACCGGGTCGCATTCGTCGACAACGAGGGCAAAGCCGTCAGCGGAGACATGATCACGGCGCTGATCGCGGCCTCGGAGCTCGGTCGCCACGCGGGCGCCACCGTGCTCTACGACTTGCGCTCCAGTCGCGCCGTCAAGGAAGAGATCGAGCATCTCGGCGGCGTCGCCAAGAAGTGCCGCGTGGGCCACTCCTTCATCAAGCAAATGATGCGTGAGACCGGCGCCGTGCTCGCGGGCGAGCTGTCCGGCCACTTCTACTTCAAGGACAACTTCTACCTCGACTCGGGGATCTTCGCGGCGCTGCGAGTGCTGGAGATCCTGAGCCACTCGGAGAAGACGATGGCGCAGCTCGTCGCGCCCCTGGACCGCTACCACCGCAGCGGCGAGATCAACTTCCGGGTGCGCGACCAGGATGCCGTGCTGGCCAGGGTGGAGCAGGCCTTCCGCGGCCGGGGAGAGGCCAGCCACCTCGACGGGCTCAGCGTCGACTTCGAGGACTGGTGGTTCAACCTGCGCAAGTCCAACACCGAGCCCCTGCTTCGCATCAATCTGGAGGCTTCGTCCGAGGACGTGATGCGCCAGCGTCTGACAGAGTTGCAAGCGCTGCTCGCGGAGGCTTGAGATGGCAGTGCGGCAAGTCCTGATCGTGGACGACGAGGCCTCGATCCGCGACGTGCTGGAACGGGGACTCTCGGGGCCCGACTTTGCCGTGACCCTGGCTGGCGACTCTGCCAAGGCGATGGATGCGATCCGCGAGCGTCGCTTCGACGTCGCTATCCTCGACGTACGAATGCCGCACATCGACGGCATCGAGCTGCTCAAGCATATCAAGGAGCAAAGCCCCACGACCGAGGTGATCATGCTGACGGCCGACTCCACGCTGGAGATGGGCCTGCAGGCGATGAGGCTCGGTGCCTATGATTACGTCACCAAGCCGTTCTACATCCGCGCGGTGCGCGAGCTTTGCGTGAAGGCTTGCGAGAAGGCCGATCTTCGGCGGCGCGCCACCCTTCTGGAACGCGAACTTTCCCATCGAGTGACCTCCGCCCAGATCGTGGGGGCGAGCGCTCCGATGCAACGCGTCATGGATCTGGTGCGTCAGATCGCCCCCAGCGCCAGCCCGATCCTGATAACCGGCGAGAGCGGCACCGGCAAGGAGCTGATCGCTCACGCCGTGCACGACCTGTCGTCTCGCCGCGAGGGCGCCTTCATCGCCGTGAACTGCGGCGCTTTCCAGGAAAGCCTTCTGGAGAGCGAGCTGTTCGGCCACAGGAAGGGCGCCTTCACCGGCGCGCTGTTCGACAAACCCGGGTTGTTCGATGTTGCCGACGGCGGCACGCTCTTTCTCGACGAAGTCGGCGAAATGACGCTCGCGATGCAGGTCAAGTTGCTGCGTGTCCTGGACACCCGGCAGTTCCGGCCCATCGGGGACACGCGCGAACGCTCAGCCGACTTCCGGCTGGTCGCTGCCACTAACCGGGACCTGCATCAGGCCATCCTCGAGAAGCACTTCCGCGAGGACCTCTTCTATCGGCTCAACGTCGTCTCGGTCGAGATGCCGCCGCTGCGAGACCGCCTGGAGGACATCCCGCAGTTGGTGGAATACATCGTCGCCCAGCGAACGGGCCTCCGGCACCGGCGCCGTACCACGCCCGAACTGCTCGATGCCTTCCAACGCTATCACTGGCCCGGAAACATCCGCGAACTGGTGAACCAAGTGGAGCGATCGCTGCTCCTCAGCCCCGGGGAAGACCTTCTTCCCATCGGCTTTCCGCCTCCAGGCCACGGAGTTCAGCCTGCCTGGCCCAAGGCGCCAGCCGCGCCACCGGCGGCTCCGGCTGCGCCTGCGAGCGGAACGCTCGAAGAGCAGGAACGTCTCACTATCCTGGCTACGCTGGAGAGTTTCAAAGGCAACGTCAGCCGCACCGCCGTCGCGCTCGGGATCGACCGCCGGACGCTGCATCGCAAGCTGAAGGCCTATCGCCAGCCGGTCGAGGCGACGGGGCAGAACGACTGATAGGCCCGGCCTTTCGGCCACAGACATGGCCATGTTGCCTCAGTGAATTGTCCCAGTGGGGCGTCCCGTCTGCCTCTGAGGCAATTCGCCTCTCACGGGCTTGCCTTCTGCGCTGCACAGTTCTGACTGCGACTGCCGTTGCTGGTCGTGGCTGGCACCTTGCATGCGTCCGCTCGGCCCGATCCGCTCAGCGGGCCGCCAAACAGGGGAAAGACTCAGGAGCCGCTCATGAACCCAAATCCAGCCCTTCCGATCGAAACCCGGCGCGGCCAGGTCTCGACAGCGGAGCTAACGGCGCCCGTAGCAGTGACCGCCGCTGCAGCCATCGTGATCGCGGCACTCGAGCTTTCGGCGACGACCATCCAGTCCCTACAAGCGCCCATCTCTCTGCTGATGCTCGGCTATTGCATTCACTTGGGGCGAACCATGCCCGAGGTGAGGCGACGCGGATGGCACTGGGTGCTGGCGGGCGTGAACCTGATTGCGTTCGGATCGCTGATGGGGGCCTTCGGGCGCGTCCCATGGCTCAAGCCTGCGCCGCCGGTCCTGACGCCGGACGTTCTCGCGTGGCTCAATACGGATCTCGCACTTCCCCTGGGCCTGACCTTCCTTGCTTTCGGCGCCGTGCGCTGGCTGCCGGACTTTGTGGGGCACAGGGACGCCGTGGCAGGCTATCTGGAGCGGACCCTGGGCACGATGGAACGCCAGCGCTCTGCGCTGGAGCAGGCCGAGGCACGGGCCCGCGCTGCCGAGGAGCGGGCGCTGGCGGAGGAGGCTGCGCACCGTCGCGATGCGAGTGAACGTGCCGAAGCCGTGCGAAAGGCTGCGCACCAGCTCAACAACCCGCTCGCGGTCATTACCGGATACATCGAACTGCTCGAGGACGACCCGCTACCGCCCGAAACAAAGGAAATCCTGGGGCACGTCTACGATGCCTCCTTCCGGTGCAAAGAGATCCTGGCGAAGCTGGTCGATCTGTCGATGCAGGAGACGTCCGAGTCCGATTCGCTCGAGTTCACGCCCACGGCGGCCGGCACACTCGTCGGGCGTCGAGTGCTCGTCGTAGACAACCTGCCCATTCTCACGGAGTTCTGTCGCGAGGGGCTGGAGCGCGCCGGCTGTCGAGTGGACGTCGCTTCCAGCGAGGCCGGAGCGTTGGCTCTGCTGAGAAACCGAAAATACGACAGTCTGCTCGTCGATCTGCGAACGCCTGGATTGCAGGGCGGGGAGCGCTTTCTCTCGAACCTTCAGCTGCTCGATCCCAAGATGTTCGGCCGCACCGTGCTCATAGCGGCCGAGGTGGCGCCTGAGGTCGCGGCGTCGCCGGGCGTAAAGGAGCAGCCTCGGACTCTCCTGGCGCCGTTCAGCGTCACCGAACTGCAGGACGCCGTTCGCGGAGCCACGGGCACTCGGGATTAGGCGCGCGCGAGGGGACGGGTCTCGGGGGGGCTCGCCCCTGGGAGCGCGCTCCGGGCGCCAAGGGTGTTCCGGCGGCGACCGCGCGCTGCGTCGACCTACCCGGCAAAGCACGAAGCGCCGGGCATGCACCCGGCGCTTCGCGTAGCTCTTTCCTCGGATTGCGGCCGCGCGGCTACTTTCCGCTGCTGCGGATGTCGCTCCCGCTTTGCATCGAGTGAAGCTGGCGGGTGAGCGCGTCATATTGCTGTTGCTTCTGGCGCCACTGCTGGAAAGCTTGCGGGTCCGACTTCATCTGCGCTTGCAACTCCATCATCTCCTGATAGACCTGGGCACGCTGCTGGGCCAGGTCGCTCGCGTTGCCGCTTGCGCCACCCGAGTATCCGCCCTGATAGCCCGTGTTGGCCGGGGAGGACCCCTGGTACCCCGAGGAGTCGCCGCCCTGGGAGCCGCTGCTCGAGTTCCAATCCACCGGCGGCCTCGAATCGCCGTAGGCGGTCTTGTCGCCCGGGCCACCGTAGGGCTCGGCCGGGACCTCTTTGATGACCGCTTCGCGGATCTTGCTGAGGATGAAGTCCGCCGCGAGCTGGCCAACGATGCCGCCGATGAAGGCGCCGATCGGACCGCCGAGAGCCGTGCCGATCAGCATCCCAACGGTGCTGCCGAGAGTGCCTGCGCCCAGGGCGACCCAGTCGGTGTTGCCGAGCTGGCCGCTTCCCGCCTGCCAGCCGATGGCCGCGCCGCCCACGGCGAAGAGCGTCTTCACGAAGGCGCCACCGGGGAGGGCGCTGGCGATCAAGCTTCCGGCGTAGCTGCCGACGAAGCTGCCCGCGGTGCCGCCCCAGAAGTGGGGGTCTTTCAGCTGGGCCGTAGCCTGCCCCCAGTCGATCTTGGAGGGATCCCAGCCGTTGTGAGCCATCTGAATGATGGCGTTGCTGGCTACCGTGACGCCAGCGCCCATCGCTGCCCACTTGGCTGCGTTGACGCCCAAGGTCTTGGCCTGCTGGCCCAGTGACGGGTTGTTCGAGTTGTACTCGGTGATGTTCTTCTCGAGCTCGCCCTTCTTGCCTTCCAGAGCGTTGGCTCGGGATTCCAGGGTCTCTTTGATCTTCGCGTTGGTGGCCCGGCTGGCCTCGTACCGCAGTTTCTCGATGTTGTTGGTGAGCGCCGTCCGCGTGTTCTGCAGCGACGCCAGGTCGTTGGCGCCGACCATACCCTCGGTATTGTCGTGCAAGCTGCCGTCGGCGGCCTGAATCTTGGCGGGGATTCCTGTCTTGACGGCCTTGGCGCCGGCCGTGTATCCGCCGGTAGAGCCGTCGGGCAGCACGTCGTGGCGCCGCAAGATGATCTCGCCGACGCCGTTGCCGCCATTGGACTGCGGCACCCAGACGCCGGGCTTGATGGCGCCCAAGGCGGCCTCGTTGGCTGCGACGCGGTTGCCGGCGCTCTCGGCCCAGGACTGGTAGCGCGGGATGCGGGCATTGACCGTCGCCAGGTGGGCCTCGTTGACGGCCTGTCCCATCGAGCCGCGCACGCTGGCGACCGTCGGGCGGTTCCAGATCGGTGCGGCCAGCGTGCTGCCGGAGACGCCGATCAGCGTGCCCAGTTCCTGGCGGACCTGCGGGTCCTTGCTGTTGGACACCGCATAGCGATCGCGCTCGAGCTGTGAGTAGACCTTAGCCAGGCGCTCGCGGGTGCGAGAAACGATGGTGTCGTTCTGAGTCAAATCATCTTTCAGGGCGCGAACGCGCTCGGCGGCGCTTTGGTACCAGCCATCGTCGCGACCGGGCTGATTCTGAGCAGACTCCAGTGCCGACAGTTCGCGCTGGATCTCGTCATGGCGCTGCTGAGCCTTGCTCCACTGCCCCTCGAGGCTGTCCTTGGTGGTGAGGCGTTCCGTGACGCCCGAGATCATGTTTGCGGAGTCGTCCGAAAGGTCGACTTCGTAATCCTGGGCCTCCACGATCACCGGAGCGATCAGGGAAGCCACGAAGACCACCAGCATTGTCAGGGCCTTGTTCTTGATTCGGCGCATTCGCCTTCTCCTTTCCGATACTCCTCCAGCCAATCGGCCGCGCGGGACATGCCCTGCGGCTTCATGCACTCCTACCGGGATATCGGCCCGAAGGTTGCAGACCGGCAACAAATTGAGCCCGCCGCCAAAGACTGAGCGATTTCAGCAGCCGGGCGACGCGCGGCCCGGCGCGGCAGGCCAGGAAATACGCCCAGGTCAGCGGAGCGCCCGGCGCCAGGTCCAGGGCGCTGGAAAAGTGCGAGAGGGCGCTTGCGCAGTCGTCGCGTTCCAACGCCAGATGCCCCAGAAACCGCTCCAGGACGGCCAGGCGACTTCGCAGGTCGCCGGACGGCGCCGGTGGGCCATGTTCTCGAACCACGCGAAGCGTCTCGGTCGTCGCCAGCTCCAGGTCCCGGCTTACGCCCCTGTCATGCACGCTGTACACGGAAAGCGGCTCATCGAGGTATTCGGCTCGTTCGCTCGCCAGCAACCTCAGCCAGAGATCGTAGTCATGAGCAACCACGAGGTCCACGCGGAACCCGCCGAGCGCCAGCAGCCGCTCGCGTCGCGCCAGCACGGTAGAAGTGCAGACGTAGTTGTCCAGCAACAGCGTCTCCGAGCTCACGCGCGCCGGAACGCGGCCGTCCAGGTAGCGCCCGGAAGCCGCCCCAGCGAATAGCGCGTCCGTGAAAAGCATGACCGCTCCGGGCGAACGTTCCGCCTGGGCGAGTTGCTTCTCCAGCTTGGAGGGCTCCCATCTGTCGTCGGCGTCCAGGAAAGCTATCCAATCGCCGGATGCTGCGCGTACACCCGCGTTGCGCGCAGCGCCCGCGCCGTGCCCGGGCAGGGCCAGGGTCCTGATGCCGGCGGCTGCGAGCAGCGCCGCAGTGCCATCGGTTGAACCGTCATCGATCGCGACAATGTCGTCGGGCTGACGGGTCTGGGCCCGCACGCTGGCCAGGCAGTCCGGAAGAAAGCGGGCCGCATTCCGAGCCGGGATCACGACGGATACCGACGAGGCGCCCATGCCTCCGAGCTTACGCCGCTTCGCGCTACAATCGCAATTGGGCCCCTTGCATGAAGATCCTCATGGTTCTCCACCAGCTCGATCCGGCCACGCCGGGAGGCGTTGAGTCGCATGTCCTCGACACGGGTCGCGAGCTGGCGCGGCGAGGGCACGACGTGCACCTGCTCGCGGGTAGCGCGGGGACCGAGCCATCCCATGCCGCATCGCTGGTGGATCTTCCGCTGACGGTGCTGGTGCGCCGGCCGGTGGCGCCGGGATTGAGCCGATTTTTCTCCACAGTTGTCGACGCCGATCTCGACCGGCGATTCGACGCCGAGGTCGCGCGACTTGCACCCGATCTCGTTCACGTGCACCACTTCATGTACCTCTCGATGGGGATGCTGGGAGTGCTGGAGCGCCGCGGGATTCCCTGCGTGTGCACGGTTCACGATCACGCCCTGTTTTGCCACCGCCTGTTCCTGTGGACCGGCCACGCCACCGCCTGCTCGGGGCCCGGCGCCGGTTTCCGGTGTGGACCGTGCAATCGCGGCGCCGGGGTGGGCGGGGTACTCTCGGCGCCGGTGTATGCCCTGCGAAACGCTCTGGCGGCCCGCTGGGCGCGACGAATGCCGCTGGTGTTGTCGCCGACGCGCTACCTGGCGGACTTCTGCGTTCGGCACGGATTGCCGGCTGACCGCGTGCGAGTGCTGGAACTGGGAGTGCCCGCAGCTTCCCGCGTCGCGCGCCGCGAAGGAGCCAGGCCGGTGAGGTTCGGGTTCGCAGGCACTCTGCGGCCGCACAAGGGCGCCCACGTCCTGCTGGAGGCGTTCGAGTTGCTCGACCGGGGACTGGCGGAACTGGTGCTCTACGGCGATCTCTCGCTGGAGCCCGACTACGGCGTCCGGATCGAAAAACTCGCCAACGCGGGCGGAGTTCGGTTGGAGCGCCCCTTCGAGCGAACCGAGCTGGATCGCATCCTGGCAGGCTTGGACTGCGTGGTGATCCCGTCGTTGGCTGCGGAGAACGCCCCGCTACTGGCCCGCGAATGCCTGGCCCGCGGAGTGCCCGTACTGGCCTCGCGGATCGGCGGGCTGCCGGAAGTGGCGGCGGAAGGAAGGGGCGTGCGTTACTTCCCGGCGGGGGACGTGGCGGCGCTGGCCAGCTTGCTCGAGGGATACGCGGCCGAGCCCGGGAGGCTGGATCGTCTGGCGGCCGACGCGTCACCGCCCGCGACCCTGGAAGCCCACGTCACAGAACTGGAAGGGATCTACGCCAGGATGGGGCCGGGCTCGGTGATCCGTGGCTGAACTTGCTCCGCGAAGCGTGACTCTGGCCATCCCTTGCTACAACGGAGGCGAGACGTTCCCGCGAGTGCTCGAGGCAGTCCGCCGGCTGGAGCCTGCCCCGATGGAAGTGGTGGTCGTCGATGACGGCAGCACCGACGGCTCGGCGGCCGTGGCAGAGGAGCAGGGACTTCGAGTGGTGCGGCACGGTTTCAATCGGGGCCTGGGAGCGGCTCGCAATTCGGCGGTGGTGGCTTCGCGCGGGGAGATCATCGTCTTCTTGGACGCAGACTGCTTGCCCGAGCCAGGGCTGCTCGGCGATTTGCTGGCCGGGTTCGACGCGCCCGACGTGGCGGGTGTCGGGGGGCGCGAGCTTGGCGCCGGCGCACAACCGACGCTCTACGACGTCTGGAGATTGGCCTTTCGACCCCAGACGCACGGCCCCGAGCCGCGCCCCGACGTCTGGATGCTTCCGGGGCTGTGCTGCGCCTATCGCCGCTCGGCACTGGCGGCCGTCGGCGGGTTCGATGCGTTCTATCGAACCAACGGCGAGGATGTGGACGCGGGGGTGCGGCTGCGCGAGCGCGGTTGGAAACTTCGGTATCGGCCGGGCGCTGGCGTCACGCACGTGCGGCGAGACGGGTTTCGCACGCTCCTTGGGATGTGCTGGCGCTTCGGGTTCTGGGGCGCCTTCGCGCTGGCGTGCAATCGCCATCCCGCCCTGCATCTGCTGCGCGGCCAACTGCGCTGGACTGCCGTCTGCGCCTGGAGCAGCTGGAACCGCCTGGGGTCCTCGGTGCTGGCACTCGCCTCGCCTTGTTTCGGGCTGGCCGGACTTGGAGGAACCGTGACGGGAATCGTGTGCGGCATGATCCGCGGCGCGATGCGATAGTCTGCAATTGAAACCTGGGCCGCCTCTGTTTCGTAATATAGGATGGCAAGTACCCTAAAAAGAAGAAGGAGGGACATCCCGTGAAGCGCGCAATCCTGCCCTGCCTGTTGCTGACGATGATGGCTCTGACGGCCCACACTGCCGCGGCCCAGAGCGATTTCTACCTCGACGTCCGAGTCGGCAACCAGAACCGTTACAGGCCCTATCCGGGCCAGTCGTACTACCCGCCGAACTACCAGCCCTACTACCAGATTCAACAGTGGGCACAGTATCTGAGCGACCGGTGGTACCAGTACGATCGCTGGTGGCTCAATCAGAGCTACTACTACAAGAACCAGACGCGGATGGTCCGGGACTACGGCAAGCAGCTCTTCAGCAACATGCGCCGATATCCGACCTCGCAGTCGTGCTCGCAGCTCGAGAACTTCTTCCGCCGCTACTACGACCCGTACGCCTACAACTACAGCAGCGGCTACAACAGCGGCTACGACAACAGCTATCGGGATCCCTACTCAGGCGGCTCGTGGTCAGACGACTACAGCTACTACCCGAACAACGACTACTACGACAACAGCTATCGCCGGCAGTACTACGGCGACCCTTACAACTACAGCAGCTCCAACCGCCGGCAGGACATCTACGCGGCGGGCACGGGCCAGGGCATCACCGACATCGTTCGCGGAAGCGACCGGAACAACAATCTGGAGGTCTGGTCGGGCTCGCTCAGCACGGTCGGAAGCATCCTCGGATTGGTGAACAACCAGCGGGAGCGCGACGGCTACAACGGCGGAAACTACAATTTCGGCCGATACCGCTGAACGGTTCGCTAGCAAGTCCAATCGAGTTCATGCGGCGAGGCGGCCCTTCGGGGCTGCCTCGCTTGCATTCGAGCCGGTTCCGCACAAATGAGTGCCAGTACAGGCACGAATGTGGCGGCGTGTCATGACATGGCGTATGTTTTACCGCAGAGACGAAACTCGGAGCCGGCCCGACGGCCAGGCCCTCGATGCAGGGAGCT
>JACQFU010000175.1 GCA_016199905.1 Candidatus Wallbacteria bacterium | reverse complement strand
AGCCCGACCCGTAACATGCGCATGACAGGCCTACGAGCGGCTATCCAAGGGCCGAAGCCATGAGGTTCCGCTTCCAGACATGGTTCCCTTGAAGGCCCTGGGGGCATTACCCGATCTCTGCATAGGGACGACTCCTCTGGGGAAGCCGGCTTCGTTCAACCTCGCGTTTACGGCGTGGCGGGGCAGCCCCTGCTACTCGACAACGTGGCACGCCGCAAACACGACTCTCTGTTCCACTTCTTCGGGAAGCACTGAAGCGGTGTGCGGGACAGGGGAAACGGTCGTGTTAGACTCTCGCCCGGCCGGCATCCGGACCGGCGAAAAGCCATGCATACCCGTCGAATTGGGCTCCTCCTGACCTGCGTCCTGCAGCTCTTCGCGGTCGCCACGGCGTCAGCCGTCCCCCCCCGATTCCAACTCGTGCCCCTCGGGGTGTTGGGGGGCGAAGTCGAGTCCAACTCGAGCTGTTTTCTGCTCCGGCACCACGAAGCAGCAGCGCCGGCGCTGATGATCGACTGCGGCTCGCCCGTGGAGGGCATCCTCCGGTGGGAGGATCTCGACCGTCCGGGATCGTCCTGGCGAGGGAAGATGGAGCGCGTGCAGCGGGTGCTGCTGGATGTGGACGCCGTCCTGCTGACGCATACGCACCTCGACCATCTCTTCGGGCTCGTCCTGAAGTCGCCGCTGCACCTGGACGGCCCGCTGAAAGGTCATACGACCGAGATCTGGGGAGGCGAGGCAACCCTATCGACGCTCCGCGACAGCGTTTTCAACGGCCGCGTCTGGGGTGACTTCACGCGCCTGCCGACGCCCGAGCATCCGGCGTTCCGGTACCGGGAAATCAAGACGGGTGAGAGGCCGGAGATCGCCGGTTTCCGCGTCGAGGCGATCCCGCTGGCTCATCCCGTGCCCGCCTTGGCCTACCTCGTCACCACGGGGGACGTGTCCTATCTGCACCTGGGAGACACGGGTCCTTCCGAAGAGGTCTGGTCGAAGGCGCGTCCGCTCTTGCGGGCCAGGAGACTAAGGGCCGTCGCGCTGGAGGCGTCGTTCGCGTCGGCTCAGGATGGATTGGCTCGACGCACGGGGCACCTGACGCCGGCGTCTCTTGCGGGGGAGCTTGCGAAGCTGGCAGGAACGGCGCCTTCGGCGCTGGCGGCGGCGGGCGCGGCGGGTCTACAGCCGATGGACGCAGCCAGGCAGCTTGCGTTGCGCATCGCGGCTTCGTTCGAGGGCGTGCGCATCCTCGTCCACCACATCAAGCCCTCGAGTTTCGACGACGTGCAGGCCGAGCTGGAAACGCTGAAAGCAGCTGGACTGCCGATCGAGGTGCTGCAGCAGGGCAAGCCGCTCGACTTTTGAGGCCGCAGGATGAGGCAGCTGGTTCTGGGTCTGAGGATGACCATCGCCGTCGTCATCCTTACGGTCTTCTGCACAGCCGGGATCGTGGCGGTGTTGCTGGGGATGCGCCGCGAGAAGGCGCTACGGATGGTGTTGCCGACCTGGGCGAGGCTCAATTTGATTGCCTGTTCGCTGGACGTGCAAATCCTCAGAGGCGCCGAGCACCTGGATGCGCACCGGCCTTGCATTTACATCGCCAACCATCAAGGGCTGTTGGACGCGTTCGTCTTCCCGACCCTGCTCGACAAGCCGATGTTCTATCCCATCAAGAAGGAGATGGTCTACATTCCCTTCATTGGCTGGTTTGCCTGGATGACGCGGCAGCCTCGTATCGATCGCTCGGATCACTTCCAGGCGATGCTTGCGATGGAGAAGTCCACGGAACTGCTGAGGAACGGACTATGCACGTTGCTGTTCCCGGAGGGAACGCGCTCCCGCGACGGCAAGCTGGGCTCGTTCAAGAAGGGCGCTTTCCGAATGTCGATGGACACGGGGGTCCCCTTGATTCCCATCACTTTGATCGACTGCGGCGATCACCTTCCGATGGGCACCTATCACCTGACGCCCGGGACGATCCACGTAGTGGTCGATCCGCCGATCTACACCACCGACTGGAACCGCCGTAACTTGGCCCAGAAGATGGAAGAAGTCCGGAACCGATTGCTTGCCAACATCACCGAGGAGCGGGCGAAGCTGGGACTTCCACCAACGGACTGACGACACGCGCCACCGATGCCTGCCCGAGCCAAAAAGCTTATCTACAACTGGGAGACGACGCGCTTCGAGTTGTTGAACCGCCGTATTTGCGATCTCCCGCTCAAAATCGACGGCACGAAGCTGTCGGGAAGGGTGAAGTGGCTGTATCGGGAGCTGGCCGCCAAAAAGCTCAGCTTCAAGCCGGCGGTCTACCTCTCGGACAGCTGGGGAGCGATCGATACAATCCGGACCCGCGCAGCCGCCTCTTCGTGCGCCACGTCGAGGCGACGCACTTCGGCCGAACCTACGCGCAGAAGCATCCCGACGAGGACTTCGCCGAGACTTTTGCAGTCTGGATGACGCCGCGTTCCGGTTGGCGTGAGCGCTACCGGACGTGGCCCGCAATGGCCAAGCTGCGTTACGTCGACCGCGTCATGAAGATGTTGCGGGGCAAGCGTCCCCAGATGACCGGCGACCGGCCGGAGGATTCCACTCGCGACATGCAGCAGCTGCTGGTGGAGTACTACGGTCAGCGGCTGGAAAAATTCCAGGCGCAAGCGCAGGGCTACGTGGACGACTTTCTGGTCGAGATCTTCGCAGGCCAGGCGAAGTGGCAGGGCGTGCTGGGCGTGCATCAGGTGCTGAAGGAGAACGGTCGCTCGATCACGCGACGTGTCTCGCACTGGACGGGCCTGGACGAGGAGACGTTGACGCCGCTTCTGTTGAAGATGATCGAGCGGTCGCGCAGGTTGAAGCTCCGCGTGCATCGCGCCGACGTGGACGCCAAGCTGGTCGACGTGACAGCCGTGATGTCGACGCTGGCGATGAACTACGTCTACACGGGGAAGTTCCTGGTGAGCTTCAAATAGCGCGTCGGGGGAGGCGTTGCAAGCCGCCCCCGGTTCGCCTCTACGGTTCCGGGGTCGCTCTTCCGCGGGGTAGTGCGATGCTTCCCACCAGCCGGGGGGGCAGCGCCATCGTGACGTCGCGGCGATGCGATTCCAGGGCGGCCCGGACGATGATGTCGAGCAGTTTCGGATACGGAATGCCAGCCACCTCGGCGGAGCGAGCGAGTCCTATTCCCGCGTCGATGCACGGGTTGCAGTTCACTTCGAGCACGACGGGCTCGCCCTCGCCATCGAGCCGCATGTCGACCCGCGCATAGCCCCAGGCGCCGACCGCGACGAAGGCCGCCAGCGCGACCTGACGGATCTTGGCTGCCAGGACCACCTCCACCGTCGCCGGGCAGTGCACGCTCGTGAGCCTGTACTCCTCGGAGGTTTCGATCCACTTGGCGGCGTAGGACATGATGGGCTGTGCCGTCGACGGCAAGCGGGAGTAGTCCACCTCAGCCAGGGGCAGGACGCGGGGGCGGTTGCCGCCGATGATGCCGACGTTGAACTCGCGGCCGCGGAGGAACTTCTGGGCAAGCGCAGGTTGGCGAAACTCGGTGAGCAGCTGGCGAACCTTCTCCCTGAGCGTCTTCTTGTTGGTCACCACCGAGGCGGTATCCAAGCCGAGGCCGCTGTCCTCGAAGGCGGGACGGACGATGACGGGGAACTCCCAGGCGTACTGGCCGACGCTGCGCAGCGTTTCGAGCAGACGGGGCTGGGGAGCGATCGCGACTCCGGCGCCGACCAGCAGGCAGGCGCACATGTACTTGGATTTCGTGATGCCCAGCGCGAGCGGCGAGCTGCCGGTGAGCGGGAAGCCCATCATCGTGACGAGCGACGCGACGCGCATCTCGTAGCTGGCGCCGACCACCGCATCGTCGTACTGGTTGAAGACGACGTGGGGCTGGATGCGGGTGAGCTTGCGCTGAAACGCGAGCAGGTCGTGGCCGACGCCGACGACGTGGACTCGGTGGCCGATGCTGCGAAGAGAGCGGGCGACGTGGCGAATCATCCGCAGCAGGTCGCCAAAGCTGGCGCGGTCGTCGGGGGCTTCGGCCACGGCGGGGGGCTCGGCGTTGTAGATGACGGCGATCGTCAGTCGGCGCATGGCAAAGCGGGAGAGGGTCCGGAGGCGCACTCCATCATGTCATCTATCGGCCGGATCGCAACAGTCTCAGACTCTCCGATGGGTAGGAATGAAACTGCCGAGGCGACCGGCGCACTCATCCGCCGAACCAGACGATGCAGAACTTCACGCCGTCGAGGAACTCCGCCCAGACGGCGCGAACCAGCTTGCCGTCGAGGCGCAGCTGGGAGACGGTCGTCGAACGATCGGCGCCCTCCGCAAAGGCCGTCATTCCGCAGAGGCGGTCCAGCGGCGGAACTTCCCGCAGGCGCGGCTTGATTCGACGTCCCAGATTGAATCGGGCGCGAGCGGCGCGGTTGGCGCTGACGAGTCGCTGCGAGCCGTCGACGATGATGGTTTCGCCCGGGAGGAACTCCCAGGCGGCGGCGAAGAAGCTCCCGGCGCCGCTGAGCGTGGGATCGAGGCCCATGGGTCCGGCGCCATCTCTTTCAAGCTGATGTCGCGCCATCCGGAGCATTCTGCGCCGGGCGAGCGCGCGGCGAACGGCCTGTCGCAACTCGTCGGAATGGAACGGTTTCTCCAGGTAGGAGCAGGCTTCTCGCCGGATAGCTTCCATCACCGTCGGCATCGAGGGCTGGGCCGTCACGAGAATGACCTCGACCTCGGGGTAGCCTTCGCGGCAGCGCTTCAGCAGCTCCATTCCATCGGTGCCGGGCATCCAGATGTCAGTG
>JACQFU010000172.1 GCA_016199905.1 Candidatus Wallbacteria bacterium | reverse complement strand
GCTCTTGCCGGCGATCGCCGTGGCGATGGTGCTGAAGGGCGCGGGGTTCGGCATGGTGCTGTTGTTGACAGCGCTGCAGAACATCCCGGAGTCGCTCTACGAGGCGGCCGAGATCGACGGTTGCACGCGCTGGCAGCAGCTTCGATTCGTGACGCTGCCGCTGCTGAAGCCGATCTTCTTCTTCATGACGGTGACCGGGTTGATGGGCGCGCTGAACGCGTTCACCGAGATCTACGCTATGACGGGCGGCATAGGCGGACCCAGCACGGAGTTCCTCGGCAGCACGGTGCGAGCCGGGAACCTGGTCGGGTTCTTCCTGTTCACGCACTTCCAGCGAGGCAATTACGGCTACGCGGCGGCGATCAGCTTCGTGCTGCTCGCGGTGGCGCTGATCTTTACGAGTTTGCAGATGAGACTGCTGAAGGCCGAGGACTGATGAGACGGCCAGGCTCCATCGCGACAGTCGTGATCCTGTTGGCGCTGACGGGGGGCGCCTTCGTGGTATTGATGCCGTTCTTCTGGATGGTGATCACCGCAGTGAAGCCGCAGTCGGAGGCGCTGCAATTCACGATCCCGTGGGCCCAGCTGTCGCTCGACAACTTCCGGAAGGTGGCCGGGGATCCGGACTTCCCGTTCAAGATGTTCTTCGTGAACAGCCTGATCGTGAGCACGTGCTCGGCGGGGCTCACGGTGCTGGTTTGCACGCTCGGGGGCTACGCCTTCGCCAAGAAGCAGTTCGCAGGGAAGAACTTCCTATTCATGCTGCTCCTGTCCTCGATGCTGGTGCCCGGGATGATCTACATGGTGCCGCAGTTTGCGCTGGTGAGCCGGTTGGGGTGGATCAACACCTGGCAGGGGATGATCGTCCCCCACGTGGCGAGCGTGTTCGGGTTGTTCCTGTTGCGCCAGTACATCGAGACGATCCCGTCTTCGCTCATCGAGGCCGCGCAGATCGACGGAGCCTCGGAGCTGCAGGTCTTCGCTCAAGTCGTGGTGCCGCTGACGCTGCCGATCGGGGCGACGCTGTTCCTGCTGACTTTCCTGTCTCAGTGGTCGAACTTCCTCTGGCAGCTGATCGTGAACACTCCGGACAGCGTGCTGCGGACGCTGCCGGTAGGGCTGGCGCTGTTCCGCGGTCAGTACGCGGAGCGATGGGATCTGTTGATGGCGGGCAGCGTGTTCTCCATCCTCCCGATGGCGGTGCTGTTCCTTGCGGCCCAGCGGTTCTTCATCGAAGGCATGACCAGCGGGGCGGTGAAGGAATGAAGGGTTGGCTTCGGGCTGCCTGGCTTCCGGCGGCGCTCGCGTTCGCAGGACTCGCTGGATGCAACGGACCCATCGAGTCCCCCGAGCCTCACCTGATCGTTTGGGAGAGCTACAACAACGAGGAACACAGAGTCTTCGACGAGATGGCCCGCGAACCCTTCGAGAAGTGGTACGCCGGCAAGCACGGCAAACCGATCCGGATCATCCTGGGACGGGTTCCGTTCGAAGGACTGCTGCCGAAGCTGAAGACGGCGTGCCAGACCCGCACCACGCCCGACATCTGCCGCGTCGACGTCGCTCACGTGGTGCAACTCGCCTACGGCCAGGCGATCGTCGCGCTGGATGAGCTTCAAGGATTCGGCGGCGGTCTGCCGGACAAGCTGCGCACGGAGTACGTGCCGGCGGCCTACGACTCCAACCTGCTCGAGCTCAAGCAGCACGGCGGCCAATGGATCAAGCACCTTTATGGCTTGCCCGATCAGACCAACTGCCTCTGCCTGTTCTACAACAAGCGGCTGTTCCGCGAGGGCGCCGATCGCTTGCGGAAGGCTGGGCTCGATCCCGACAAGCCGCCGGCCACCTGGGAGAGCTTCGAGACGTGCGCCCGCGCCCTCACGATCCCCGCGAAGAACCAGTTCGGCTTCGGGATGGACAACTCGCTATGGTGGACTCTTCCTTACCTCAACAGTTGGGGCGCCGGTTTCCTGGGCCGCGACGGCGCCGGAAACTTGGTTTGCACGCTCACCGGCAGGGAGGCCGTCGAAGCCTTCAAGTTCAAGGTCGGGCTCTATCGCAACCGATTCCCAGTCGATGGAGTCGAAGCCTCCGCCGAGGCCGGAGCTTGGATCCCGGGTGCGGTGGCGCCCACGCAGGGGTTCGCGAACAGCAACTACGCGATGATTCTCTCGGGCCCCTGGAACCTGGAAAACCTCAAAGTCGCCAAAGGTGTCGAGCTAGGCGTCGCCACGATCCCCGCCGGTCCCAAGGGCGGCGTCAGCACCACGGGCGGCAGCAACCTGGCCGTATTCCGCCACTGTAAGGATCCCGAGGCGGCCTTCGAGTTCCTCCGGTTCGTCACCAGCGCCGAGTTTCAGCTCAAGTGGGCCGGCCGCCTCGGACAGATCCCGGTTCGCGCCGACGTGATGGACAAGGTCGATCTGAAAGACCGTCCCGAGTTGCGGGTCTTCTACCAGCAGATGCTGAACGCCCAGGCGCGCCCCGCAGTCCCCGGCTACGACCGCCTCGAGGAGCTGGTCAACCCCGAACTGGAGCTGGGTCTCAAGGGCCAGAAGTCGCCCGAGCAGGCGCTCTCCTCCGCTGCCCGCGTCGTGGAGCAGCAGGTCCTGAGCGCGGTGAACGAGCTGTAGCCTACGGTCTTGCGCCCAGCACTGTCACCTGCGCGACGGCCAGCTCGCCGGCGTGGGTGATCGTGAGCAGCACCCGCCGGATGCCCGCGCGCCGCGCGGCGGCGGCGGTCTCGCCGTGCAGGACCAGATCGGGGACCCCGGTGCCGGGGCGGTTCACGACCTCTATTTCCTTCCAGGCGATGGCGATGCCGCTGGCCTTGATCCAGGCTTCCTTGGCGGCAAAGCGCGCTGCGTAGTGCTGGGGGCGGTGGGGCTCTCCGTGGTCGTCGCAATAGAGCTGCTCTCCCGGGGTGAAGAGCTTGTGTCTGAGGCGAGCGCCGTGACGTTCCAGCATGTCGCGCACTCGGCAAATCTCCACGAGATCGAGCCCGATCCCGAGGACCTCCAGATTCGCTGTCTCGACGGGGATCAGTGGCGGCCGAAGTCGATGTCGCTGGAAGGCTTCGTGCGGTCCGGTGCAGGGGCCTGGGGAGCGGGAGCGGCGCCTTCCCGGTGGCTCGCCTCGCTGTCGACCTCGGGCCACTTCTTCAAGCGAAGGATCTCCAGCCCCTTCTCCCTCACGCGAACGGCAAACACGGCGCCGTCGGCCGAGACGACCTTTGCGTGCGTGAACTTCAACTCCACCGGGTCTGCCGGGCAAGGCGCGCGACCGGTCATCTTGCCGGACGAATCGAAGCGGACGACCTCTCGGCGCGTCGGGTTCTCGATGGCCCCGGCCGACCACGTCACATAAATGTTTCCCTCGGCGTCCACGCCGAAGACGTCCATCCGGTTGATCTCGAGATCGGAATCGATCTTGGCCACGAGGTCCGATTGCACCGACGCCCCAGCGCGGTTCAGGTCCTCGAATCCCGGTTCGGCCGCGCCTGCCTTGGCTGCCTGCTCCTCGATACGCCAGCGGATCAGTTCCAGGTGCCGCGCGTCGTTCTTGCCGGCCAGGCGCAGGTCGTAGACGTGCCCCTTGCTGTCGATGGTCATCCCCTGCAGATCCTTCTGGTGCAGCTTTGACAAAGCGTGCCCCGCGGAGTCCATCCGGTAGAGCGAGCCCTCGTCGGCGTCCAGCACATAGATCGTGCCTGACGAGTCCCGGCTAATGGCCATCAGCAACGCGTTCTTGCCGGCGCCCGGAATTTCTAGGGGCTCAATCGGCTCGCCGTCCCGCACGTGCAGTACGACGTTGTGGGTGCTGGAGAGCAGCCAGTACTCGCCTGGGCCCGACGCGGCCATGTCGATGGCCAAGGTTTGCTTGCGGTCAGGGAAGTACGCGGGGAACTTGAGCTCTCCCGTCAGCTTGCCGCTGGCGTCGAACTCCTTGACCGAGCTGCCGAGCGTGTCGAGGACGGCGAAGCTGCCGCCTTCGAAAGCCAGGACGCTGCCCGGGCCGCGGCTGACGACGTTCGGGTCATGCGAGTGGATCTGCTCCTGGAGTTGCCCCGACTCCCTGCCCCAGGGGATCAGTGCCGCGCTCTGCCAGAGGTTCGGTCGAGGCGCTTGCGCAGCCACTGTGTTCGGCGTGAAGGCCCGCGCGTCGCCCGCCGAGAGCGCCGCCAAGAGGATGCCTGCCATCAGTCCGTATCCGCTGCGATTCATCCGCGTTGCCTCCGCATCACTTCCAGGTTTCGATGGCCAGGCCCTGCCAGCAGTTCATGAAGCGCCGCTTCGGGATCGTCCGCTGTACGGCGCCAGCCGAGTCGTTGATGATCGGATCGCCGTTTTCCGAGAAGCCGACGACCACGGTGATATGCCCATTGGTGTAGAAGGGCCCGTAGTTGCCCTCCAGGTTCACGATGACCGGGTGACCCTTGTCGATGGAGGCGCGCAGATCCGCGAGGCTGTGAGTGTACTCGAGGTTGGCGTTGAGGCCGTAGTGCTTCAGCGCCGTGGCCATCCCTTCGTGCGTGCTGCCCTCACCCCGCTGGTACATCGGAGTGCCCGGGCCAAAGTGGCCGAGCGCCACCTCGTCGGCCCCCGCCTGGATGCCGTAGTAGGCCAGGACCATCCGGACCGTGGTTGGGCCACAATAAGATCCGGGGTAAGTGCCGCCGCCGGTGTTCTGATTGATGAGGGGCATCTGGAGCAGCGGGCCGCCCGAGGCCGGCGTTGAGCCGCCGGTGTCGGTTCCGTCGTTTGGCGGAGTGGTGCGCGCGGGAGTCGTGTTGCGATCCGGCGCGGTGTTGCGGGCTGTGCCGCCCGTGCCTGGATCCGACTGGCCGCTGGTCCGGCCGAGGTCGTCGAAGCCGGGCTCATCCTCGGTGGAGGGGGTGTAGGTAGGGTCCACATGGCGGCGAGCCCCTGCGGGCATCAAATCGCGACCCTCGTAGGTCGGGGCCCCCCGACCGTCGCTGTCACCCGTGCCGACCGCGTCGCGAGTCGACTCGGGCGCACCCGGGCCGGCGCTTGGACGCGTCACCGGCGCCCGCGGTCCGTACTGCTGGTCCCCGGCGACGACCGGCGCGTTCTGGGGAGGGCCGTCCTGGCCTTGCGGCTGTCCCCCGCCGCCACCGCCACCGCACCCGGTGTCGAGCCAGATGCAGCAGGAGAGGACCAGAGCTCCCGTGACGACTGCCTTGGTGTTCCCGAGCCTCAAGTGGTTCCTCCTCGAAAGTTCCCCCCGACCAGCATGGACGAGAATCGAGGCGGCCGGGATAGACCCGGCGGCACGATTCGCAAAGGAAACACCTGAGGCGCGATGCGGCTCATACATGAATACTAGCGTTCGGCGGCCCCGAAAGTTGCAGGGAACCGTAGCCCCCTGTATGATGCGTCACCCGAAAGGAGGCTCGTCATGCAGGTGGTGGTGGCAGGCGGCAGTGGATTCATCGGACGGCATCTCTGCCAGGTCCTGGCGCGGCGCGGCGACAAGGTGACCGTGCTCACAAGCAGCCGCGACGTCTTGGCCCAGGGGGCGCCGCCGGAGCTGGCCTTGGAGCTCTGGAACCCGGCCCGGCCCGAAGGGCTGGAAAGAATCCTGGACGGCGCGGACGCGATCATCAACCTGTGCGGCGCTTCCGTGGCCGAGAAGCGCTGGACGGCCCGGCGCAAGGAGCAGTTGGAGGCCAGCCGTATCGTTCCGACGCGAGCTTTGGCGGCCGTCGTGGAGAAGTGCTCCAAGAAGCCCAAGACATTCATCAACGCCAGCGCGGTGGGATTCTACGGGGACAGGGGCGAACAGGAACTGAACGAGGCCGACGGCCCTGGAACGGACTTCCTGAGCGGCGTGGCCCAGAAGTGGGAGGCGGCTGCCCAGCCCGCTGCCGATGCCGGCGCGCGGTTGGTGCTGCTGCGCCTGGGCGTGGTGCTCGCCGATGGCGGCGGGGCGATGGCGCAGATCCTGCCTCCGTTCAACTACTTCGTCGGCGGGCCCCTGGGCCCCGGCACCCAGTGGTTTCCTTGGGTGCACGGTCACGACGTCAGTGGCCTGATCGTGTACATCCTGGGCAACGAGGGGTTGCGCGGGCCCGTCAACTGCACGGCGCCGCTCCCGGTCACCAACGAAGTCTTTTCGCAGGAGCTGGCCCGCCGGATGGGGCGTCCGTGTGTGTGCCGCGTGCCGGCCGGGGTGCTGCGGCTGGCGATGGGAGAGATGGCCGACGCGCTCTTGCTCTCCAGCACCCGGGCCGTGCCGAGGGCGGCGCTGGACCGGGGCTACTTCTTCCGGTTCGACACCATCGACCAGGCGCTGATGGACATCGTCGGGACCACCTACTCGGCAGCCCCGAACCGCTGGTGGCCGAACCAAAGGAAGACGGTCGCCGGCGGCCGGCGCATCGATGAACAGCACGCCTGAGGCGTTCGTACGGCCCGCACGGCTCGACGACCACGAGACTCTGGTGTCGTTCAACTGCTTGCTGGCCGAGGAATCGGAGGGGAAGCGGCTGGACCCGGCGCGCGTGCGGTCCGGAGTGCGGGCGATCCTCGACGACCCGGCGAAGGGGCGGTATTTCGTGGTGGAGCGGGGCGGGCGGGTGGTCGCCTGTCTGTTGCTGACCTGGGAGTACAGCGACTGGCGATTCGGGATGTTCTGGTGGATCCAGAGCGTCTACACCGCCGCGGAGGCTCGGGGCCAGGGGATGTTCGGAATGCTCCACGAACACGTGCGGGGTCTGGCGAAGGCCGACGAGCGTGTCTGCGGGCTCCGGTTGTACGTGGAGCGGGAGAACCACCGGGCGCGCAAGACGTACGAGCATCGCGGCATGAGGCCCACGGGCTATCTGGTGTACGAGGAGGAGTTCGAAGGCACTGCCGAGTAGGGCAAGCAAGGCCCACAAGCGAAGCTTGCCCTACTTTCCTTGCGATTCGATGTTCCGGGGTATCAGCTTCTGCGTCTGGTGCTCCACCAGAGGCCGGAGAGGGGGGCCAGGAGGGCGGCGGCGAGGGCGGGAGCGAGGATGGGCGTGGCGCTGCCGGATGCGGCCGCGAGGAACTGGGCCAGCAAGTAACCCAGCGGGGCGTGGGTAAGCCCTCGCAAGATGGGGCGGCCCACGAATACTCCGGGAGCGAAGAAGTCGAGGCGCATCCCGAAGGACCAGAGGGCGGCCAGCGCCCACCATCCGAGCGGGCCGGTGCCCAGGCAGAGGGCGGCGGCCGCGCCAGCCAGAAAGGCAAATCGGCCCGTGCGGGCCAGTTCGGGCAGCGTGACAGCGCCAGGGGATCGCCCAGCTCCGCCCGCACAGTGGGGCCGTAGAGCTCGGCGAGTGCTGCGTACTGTACCTTGGCGCCGATACGGCGATCGACGAGCACCTTCTCGCAGGCGTGGACGGCGCGGATGGGGAGATTCCGGAGTCGGATTATCCGCCGAATCTCTTCGAGGGTGTTCGATTCCGGACGCAGGGCAGGCTCGGAGGCCTGCCCTACTGGGGGGGGAGGGGGCTCGAGCTCGACCAGGAGCGCCGCGACGGTCTGCGGGATGCCGGCGATGACGACCGGGATGCCGACCAGCGCGGTCTTTCGCACGCCTGGGAGCGAGTCGAAGATCGGCTCGACCTGCACGGGGTAGAGGGTCCTCTGCGGCGTTTGGACTCGATTCGACAGGCGGCCCACGAGCCAGAGCCGGCCTTTTTCGTCCTGCCATCCAAGGTCGCCCATTCGGTGCCAGAACAGGCCCGTCGCGGGGTCGTGGAACTTGTGGCGGCGGGTCTGGGCCTCGTCTCGGAAGTAGGCTCGGTTGACGTGGGGGCCGCTCACGAGGATCTCGCCAATCCCACTCGTCGGACGAATCGAGTCCAGAGGAGCCTCGGATGGTTCTACGAGGACGACTTTGGTTTCGGGCGCGATGCGGCCGACGCACATTCCCTCGCCGTTCTCGGTGCGGGCGGCCGTCTCGGCCAGGATCTCGGGTGCGCCGATGAGGCTGACCGGCTCGGCCTCCGTGCTGCCGTACAGGATATGGAGCTCGGTCTCGGGCCAGACCTTGGCCGCGTCCCGCACCAGCGGAATGGGCACCACGCCGCCGCCGGTGAAGACGTGTTTCAGCGTCGGGAGACCCTGGCCGGTCCGGAGGCAGCGATCGACCAGCAAACGCAGCGTACCGGGGGGGGCCGTCAGGAGAGTGGGCGGAAACTGCACGAGCTGGTCGGCCAGATCCTCGGCCCGGGCGCCGGCGAGGTTCCCCGGGTGCGCCCTCGGCAGCAGGCTCGTGCGGCCCCAGGACAGGTCGTCCAGGGGCAGGATGGGGAAGGCGCAGAAGTCGACGCCGCGCAGCTTCTTGCCGTCGTGGCCGCAGAGCATTCGGAAGATGGAGCGCAGATCGCTGTGGGTCCGGCAAACCCCTTTGGGCGTGCCGGAGGAGCCCGACGTGAAGCTGATCATCGCCGGATCGCCCGGGAGCACGGCTGCCGTCGGGGGCGACGACTGGGCGCCGGCCAGCAGCTCGGCCCACGGCTTCGTCCAGCCCAGGAACGTGGGCCAGGTGGAGATCTGGATGGGGATCTTGCGCACGGCGCGCGACAGCAGCCGCAGCACGTGGGCCCTCGGCACGCCGATGAACGCCTTGGGGCTCATCGACTCGGCGGAGCGATTGAGATTGGCGATGCCGTCGGCGGGATCGATGAAGAGCGCCACCGCCCCGAGCTTCATCACCGCCAGGATGCTCTCGTAGAGCTCGACGCTCATCGGCACCATCAGCAGCACCCGGTCGCCAGGCCCTATGCCCAGCCGGGCCAACGCGCCGGCGAGGCGCCCGACTTCCTCGAAAAGCCGGCCATAGCTCACTACCCGGTGGTGCACGCCGCCGCCTTCGGCGCCGACGGGTTCGACGATCGCCGGCGTTTCGGGAGAGACGGGCGGCGGATGCTGCTCGAACGCCTGGAAGTAGCAGTTGTGGAAGGCGTCGGCGCGCGCGGGATCGTGGACGGCCTTCTCGGACTGGGTGGAGGAAGTCACTCTGTCAGGGGACCGTAGAGCTCGGGCCGCCGGTGGCCGATGCGGTCGATCTCGTACTCGCCCTTCTGGTAGACGACCCGCGTGTCGTCGGCCGCGGCCGGGTCCAAATCGGCAACCAGCAGCTCGGGCCCCTCGGAGCCGGCGCGGGCCAGCACGCGGCCGAGGCAGTCGATGATCTTGCTCTGTCCGACGAAGCGGAAGCCGCGCTCGGTGCCGACGCGGTTGACCGCCACGAAGTGGACGTGGTTCTCGTGGGCACGGACGATGGGCTGGAACTCGGCCGAGACCTGGGCCTTTTCGGGCCAGTTGGTCGGCAAGAGCAGGATCTGGGCGCCTCGCAGCTTCAGCACGCGGGACATTTCGGGGAAGCTGCCGTCGTAACAGATGCCGACTCCGAGGCGTCCCACGGGCGTGTCGAAAGGCTCGAGTGGGCCCTCGCCCGGAGTGGCGAAGCGGTCGACGCCCAGGACCGGGAGATGGCACTTGCGATAGCGTCCGATCGGGCCGCCGGGCCCCAGCAGCGCGGCCGTGTTGTTGACGCGCTCGGCTGCGCGTTCCACCAAGCCGACGACGGCGACGACGCCGTGGCGGCGGCAGGCGGCCGCGATAGCGGAGAGCTCGGGACCGTCGAGAGACAGGGAGGCCGCGCGCGCTTCTTCGAGGTTCGCGAAGCAGTAGCCGGTGAGAGCGCACTCCGGGAAAACGACCAGCCTCGCACCTCGGGCCGCGGCCTCGTCGAGGGCGGCGAGGACGCGCGCGAGGTTGGCCGCGGGGTCGGCGAAGGCGACGTCGATCTGGGCGGCGGCGATGCGGAGGAGCGAGGGCACCACGGTCGGCAGGATAAACCATGGGAGCAAAGACGGATGGGGGGATTTCAACTTCCAGATTCGAGATTTGAGATTTGAGATTGGAGTTTGGGACCGAGCAACACAAGACAGACCATTGCCGACAGGAGATGGGGGCGCGACGGGAGGGCGGTCTTCTGTGGAGAATCGTCTGTCTTCTGTCGCTCAGTCTTAGTCGGAAGACGCAAATCGGATCGGTCCTCCAGGGACTGTTAAACTCGCGGGGGAATGGAAACCAACTCAACCGAACGCTATCGCCGCCGTACGCTACGGCTGCTGCTGACGGGATTCGCGGGCGCGACGCTGGCATTCGTGCCGTCGTGGCTGCGCATTCTGGAGGGGACGTGGCCGGCCTGGGTGCTGGCGGCGCACGGGGTTGCTCTCACGGCGGCGGCGGTGGCACTGGGAAGACAAGAGTGCGTGCGGCCGCGGCAGATCGTGTGGCTGTGCCTGTTCGCGGCGGCGGTTCCGTCGGCGTTCCTGATGGCGATGCGGGCGGCGACGGCACCGGGACAGTACGTCCACGACAGTGCCGTTCAGTCGGAGGAGGCGATGCGCTTTCTGCTCCAGGGGAAGGATCCGTACGCGGAGTCCTTCGCGAACACCCCGATGGCGCAGGTGCCGTTCTTCGGGGGAAAGAACCCGGCGCTGGAGCACATCGTCTACTACCCGGGCTCGTTTCTGCTGTCGCTGCCGCTCCGGATCGTCGTCCATGGCTTGACGGGGTGGTACGACCATCGCCTGTTCTTACTGATCTGCTACGGGGCGGCGCTCTGGGGGGCGTGGCGTGCGGCAGAGTCGCAGTGGCGGTGCCACTTGATGGTCGCCGTGGGGCTCAATCCGGCGTTCAACTTCTATCTCATCCAGGGCGCCAACGACGCCGCCGTGGCCGGGCTGCTGTTGGTCGCGCTGGCGCTTTCGCAAGGCGGGCGGAGCACCCGGGCGGCGATCTGCGTGGGCGCGGCAGCGGCCTTCAAGCAGACGGCCTGGTTCTTCGGCGTCCTGGCTGTGGCAGACGCCCTGGGGCGCCGGGGGCCCGGGGCGGCGGCGCGAGCAGCCGTCGTGATGGCTGCGGCGATGCTGGCGCTGACGCTGCCGTTCGTGGTCTGGGACCGGGCGGCGTTCTTCGACGACACGTACGCCTACCTCTCGGGAACGGCCAAGGAGAGCTACCCCGCGGCCGGGCTGTCGATCGCCAACTTGACGGCGTCGTATGCGGTAGACCCTGCCACGACTCGAAAACTCTTTTCGGTCTTGCAACTCGGGGTCGTGCTGCCGATGCTGCTCTTTTGCGCCTGGCGCCAGGCGCGCTTGCCCGGGGCGGACCGGCTGGCCTGGCGTTATGGTCTGGTCGTGACGGCGGCCTTCGTTTGCGGGCGTTACTTCAACGCCAGTCACCTGGCCTACGTGAGTCTGTTTCTGATAGCCTCCTGGCTTCTGCCCGGCGCGCGAAATGGTAGTATTGGCGCCGCTGCCGCCCAGGGCGGCGACTCGCAAGAAGGGAACTCGAGATGAACATCTGCGTCGTGGGAACGGGATACGTGGGCCTGGTGACTGGCACCTGCTTCGCGGAATTCGGCGTTCAGGTGACGTGCGTCGATTCCGACGCGGAAAAGGTGGCGGCGCTGTGCCGGGGGCAGGTGCCCATCTACGAGCCGGGCCTGGAGTTTCTGATCGAGAAAAACGTGCGGGAAGGCCGCCTTCGCTTCACGACCGACATCGTCCAGGGCGTCACGGGCTCGCTGGTCGTCTTCATCGCCGTGGGCACTCCTGCGGGGGGCGACGGCCAGCCGGACCTGAGCTTCGTGGAGGCTGCTGCCGCTGCCATCGGCCAGCAGATGGACGGCTACAAGGTCATCTGCACCAAGAGCACCGTCCCCGCCGGCACGGGGCAATGGATTGCGGAGGTGATCGGCAAGAACCTGCGGACGGCCTGCAACTTCGACGTCGTGAGCAACCCCGAGTTCTTGCGCGAGGGCAGCGCGGTGCAGGACTTCATGCACCCCGACCGGATCGTGATCGG
>JACQFU010000155.1 GCA_016199905.1 Candidatus Wallbacteria bacterium | reverse complement strand
GGGTTCCTTTGGAATGAGAATGCAACAAGCCTCGGCGGCGGCGGAGAAGGTCAGCAGTATCGCGGCGATCAGGAGTGTTCTCATCGTTTGCCTCCGTCGAGTCGATTCAAGGGGAACCGCGGCCGTCCGCCGCACCCCGGACCCATCCGACAGCTGCGGATCGGACGGTGTTCCTTGCGTAGCGTACTGGAGCGTTCGAAGCCCGATTGGAATCAAAAGAACCCGCCCACGAACGGGACCTTGCGCGCGATCGGCTCGATGAACGACAAGCCCGCCCGCAGGATCGCCTCCGCCTGCTCCTCCACCGCGCGGGGCAGCAGGCCCGCGTAGCTCACCACCGCCAGTCACCATCCCGGCGCCGAGCAGGAAGTAGATGAGGAACAAGAGGAAGGCCAGGGCCAGGAAGATGGTCCCGGCCCGGTGAAAGATGTTGGGGTTCTGGGGCATCCGGTCCTCCTAGCGGTTTTTCTTCTGCAGCTCCGACAGCTCCAGGAAATCGACGCGCAGCGGTCCGGCCAGGCCGGGCGGCGTGTTCACGTCGGTTTCGGGCAGACGCAGCGAGTTCTGCTCCAGGCGTCCCTTGTTCTCGCGCTGGATCGAGACGAAGGTGACGTCCACAGAAGGCTGAGGCTTCTTGGAAAACAGGCTGTTGTAGACATTGCGGAGGTAGCCGCTCGGGCCGAGCTTGCCCTCGACCCGGATGCGCGAGCGAGGCCGGATGCGGCTGTCGGCCGGTAGCGGCCGTGGCATGCGGGCGACGAACCACCGGGTCATCACGGAGTTGGCCCGAAAGTCCGGCAGGTCCAGCGGGATGGAGCGCCCGGCGCCCAGTCCGTCGACGGCGGCGATGCCCGTGGCGGTGGGGCTGACAACGGGGCCACGGCCGCCGGCCTGGCCCTGGCCGATGCTGGGATTGCGGGCGTTGGCTCCGCGGTCGATGCCGCCGGCGACAGCGCCGATGCCAATGTTGAACTCCAGGTCGTCGGTGCTGATACCGTCGCGGCCCATCCGAGTCCGGCTTCCGTCGACATCGCCCGGGTCGGTGGTCACCACGATCTCGGTCACGGGAGCGCCCGTCGTGCTGACGATCCAGCCTTCGAAGGCAACGTAGGTCCCGGCAGAGAAGGCGTTTGGACTCTTGATGAGCTCCTCGAAACCGATTCGCTTTGCCAGGAACCCCTTCTCGACGACGTCTCGGTCCTTCTGGAGCTTGCGGATGGTGTCGGCAACCTTGGCCAGCGAGAAGTCGCTCACGATGAGATACTGCTGCGCGATGGCGCGCTGTTCGTCGGTCAGGTTGCCCGCCTCGATGGCCAGCTTCAGCTCGTCGCGGGCCATCTTCCAGTTGTTCTGGTTGAAGTAGTAGAGGCCGGTGGTGTAGTGGCCCAGGCCGAGCAGCTTGGAGAGAGCCTTGACGCGTGCGCCCAGGGGCTCGTCGGACGGCGCCAGTCGCGAGGCCTCGAACAGCCGGTCGAAGGCCATCGAGTTGTCGCCGCGGGACAGATAGATGTCTGCGAGTAGTACGTAGGGCTTGGGTTCCTTCGGCGCCAACTCGACGGCGCGGTTGGCGTGGACGATTCCCTCCTCGGCCAGTCCCACCTTGAACAGGTCTTGGGCCAGGTGGAACTGCAGGGCGCCCGAGCTGGGGATGACGCGCTCGGCCTGCTTGAGCCGCACGATCGCGCCATTGAGCTCGCCATTGGTTTCCAGCGCGGCCGCGGCTGCCAGCTCGAAGCGCGCCTCGTTGGGGAACAGCTTCAGCGCCTCGTCGGCGCGCGTGAGGGCGGCGTCGAGCTGGCCCGACATCCGCAGATCGTGGACGGCCTTCAGCTCGCGGGCGATTGCTTCTCGCCGGCTCTTTTCGTCGCTGAACTTGGGCTCGATCTTCTGCGGAGTGATGTAGTACCCCATCCGCTCCAGGCCTTCCTTGGAGCCCTGGTGATCGGGCTGCAAGGAGAGCGCCTCGCGATACTGTTCGAGGCACTCCTTGTAGCGCGCCTGTTTCTCGTAGATGCGGCCCAGGTTGTAGTGCGGTTCGACAGCGTTGGGGTCGAGCTCCACGGCCTTGGCGAATTCGTCATAGGCCGCGCGCAGGTCGCCCTGGTAGTAGAACGCGAGGCCCGCGGTGTTGTGGAGCTGCGCGGTATCGGCCCACGCCGCCGGTCCCAGCGCCAAGGCCAGGACCAGCAGCACTGGCGTGCACGCCAGGCGCAATCGGGCGGTCCTCACGGCAGCATTGTAGCAGCAGATCCCGACTGTGATAACCTGCCATCCGTTCCGATCACCGTGGCATTTCGGGAGGTTTCGAGCGATGGCTGGTTCGAAGCGTGAAGCGACGAAGACGGCGGCATCCGGCGCCGCCAACGGCGAGGTTGCGATCATGGTTGGCACCCGCAAGGGCGCCTGGTTCCTGCGCTCGGACGCGTCGCGCCGCAAGTGGGCGCTGCAAGGCCCCCAGTTCCTCGGCTGCATCGTGCATCACATCGTCGCCGACCCTCGGGACGGCAAGACTGCGTTGATGGCGGCCAGGACCGGTCACCTGGGCCCGACGATCTACCGCTCGACCAACCAGGGCAAGAGCTGGAAGGAGATCGAGCGGCCGCCGGCCTTCCCGAAGGTACCGGAAGGGCAAAAAGGGCTGGTGGTGGATCACGTCTTCTGGCTGACTCCGGGCCACGCTTCGGAGAAGGACGTCTGGTATGCGGGAACATCTCCGCAGGGGCTCTTCCGCTCGGAGGACGGGGGCCGCACCTGGAACGGCGTCGCAGGGTTCAACGAGAACCCGAACCGGTCCAAGTGGGTCTGGGGCGACAAGGACCAGACGCCGGACGGCGGGAAGATGCACTCGATCTTGATCGATCCGCGCGATGCGAAGCACATGTACCTGGGAATGTCGGGCGGAGGCAGCTTCGAGAGTCTCGACCAGGGCGCCAGCTGGCGGCCGTTGAACAAGGGCGTGGAGGCGAACTTCATTCCGACGCCCGACCCGGAGTTCGGTCACGATCCGCATCACATGGCCTTGCATCCGCTGCGGCCCGATCGGCTCTACCAGCAGAACCACTGCGGCATCTACCGCCTCGACCGGCCGTCCGACACGTGGACTCGCATCGGCGCGAAGATGCCCAAGAAGATCGGGGACATCGGCTTCCCGATCGTGCTGCATCCGCGCGATCCCGAGACGGTCTGGGTGTTTCCCATGGACGGCGGGTCGGTCTGGCCTCGCGTGAGTTTGGGCGGCAAGCCGGCTGCCTACCGCTCGACGGATGCCGGCAAGAGCTGGGAACGTCAGGACAAGGGGTTGCCGGCCGAGCAGGCGTGGTTCACGGTCAAGCGCCAGGCGATGTGCTCGGACCAGGGCGCTCCGTTGGGGCTCTATTTCGGCACCACCTCCGGCGAGCTTTGGGCCAGCAGGAACGAGGGCGAGAGCTGGGGCTGCCTGGCGCGTCACCTGCCAGAGATTTACTCGGTGACCCTGGCGGGAGGCCGGCGGTGAAGGTCCACATCCCCGGCCCGCTGCGCTCGTACACTTCGGGCGCGGCGCGGGTCGAGATTCCGGGAGAGACGGTGGCGGCGGTCCTGGCGGAGCTGGACCGCCGCTACCCCGGCATGCGGTTCCGGATCATCGACGAGCAGGACCGGGTGCGCACTCACATCAAGGTGTTCGTGAATGCCGATTCGATCGAGGACCTTTCGCGCGTCCTCGCCGGCGGAGACGAGCTCACCATTATCTGCGCTTTGAGCGGAGGCTGAGGGCGTTCGTGGCCAAGCAGGCATCGTTCGAGCCCGCCAAGGAGTACGTCGAGAACGTTCGCTTCGTCCTGGTGGAGACCCGCAGGGCTGGCAACGTCGGAGCGGCTGCGCGGGCGCTGAAGAACATGGGCTTCCGGCGGCTGATCCGAGTGGGCGGCCCGGACATCGCCGAGAACGAGGCTCGCCAGATGGCAGTGACGGCGCGGGACGTCCTGGATGCTTCGGAGCAGGTCGAGACCATCGACGAAGCCGTGAAGGGGGCGGTGCTCGTCGCGGCGACCACGAGACGGATGCGAGCGATGATCCAGCCGCGGCCCGTTTTCCTGCGCGCCGCCGTGCGGCAGTTGCTGGAGGCGGCCCGCTTGCACCCGGTCGCGGTGTTGTTCGGAAACGAGAAGTGGGGGCTGGCGCACGAGGACCTTGCGCACGCGGGGCTGCTGGTGCGCATCCCGACCAACCCGAGTTTCGGCAGCCTGAACGTCGCGCAGGCTGTGCTGCTGTTCGCCTACGAGATGCGGATGGCGCTTCTGGACATGGGATTGGCGGCGCACGAGAAGCTGGCGAAGAGCAGTCGCAAACTGGCCAGCTCGGAAGTGCTGGAACAGCTGTACGGCGCCGCGCGGGATTCACTCGTGGGCAACGGATTCTTTCCGGCGCATCGCGTCGACAACGGGATGAACACGCTTCGCGGAATTTTCTCCCGGGCTCGGCTCGAGGAGCGCGAAGTGAAATTTCTGCTCGGGATGTTCGGGCGGCTGGGGCACGCGGAAGAATAAGCCGGTGGCGGTGGGGGGGGGAGAGCACGCTGCTCGTCTGCGCGAGTTGGAGGATTGGCGAAGCACGGACAGCGCGCGGTTGTCATGGTTTTTTTCGGGGGAGGATTGACGATCTCCGCCAGATTCTTATAATCACGTGAAGTTCAACGGACCGACCGAAACCAACTGAGTATCGAGGAGGACGCAAGATGAAGAGCATGATGAATCGGGTCGCCACGGGGCTCGCTGTGATGGCTCTCGCGCTCTCCGTCGGAACGGGCACTGCCAGCGCGCAGTATTACCCCGCCGGCAACTACCAGTCCTGGAACAACTACGCGAATCAGGCCCAGCGCAACTGGGAGTCCCGCCGTGCCAACTACCTCGGCCCGATGAACTCCGTCAACAGGATCGTCTACACGGTCTCCAACGGCATCTCCAACGCCGTCCACACGGTCAAGACCACTTTCGGCAACCCCGACTACGGCTACTACGACCGCTTCGACCGCACGCCGGTCGTCAGCCGCGGGCCGAATCCCTACGGCGGCGCCTATGCCGGCTACGGATACGCCAATGGCTATACCGCGGGCGTCAACCCGGCTTACCTGAATCGCGGCTACGGCTACCCGTCCTATCAGACCAACGCCTATCCCACCGTCAACACTGCCGTGCAGTACTACCGCGCCACACCCGGCTACCAGCCCAACTACGGCGGCTACGGCGTGAACCTCTTCGGAAGATAATCTCGTCCCGGTCGTCTCCCGCAAACCGTCCTTTCGTCCGGTCCAGAGCCCCGCTCCAACGAGCGGGGTTCTTGCTTCTCGGGTGACGGCGCCGGATACCCACGTACCGCGGCGCACCCCCTGAACCCCGGCCGGTTGACGTAGGGGAGAGGGGCGTCGTAGTAACTACGTCGAAGCCATGTCGCGTCGCGCTTTCGCACTCTTGCTGGCAGCCCTCGTGGCGGCACCCGCCGCGGCGAAGGTGCCGTTGCACGTGGATGACCTGACCATGCGCAAAGTAGGGCTCCACCCCTACGGCTTCGACCTGACTTCGGTGAAGCCCCGCGACGCCGACGTCGACATGAAGTCGAAGAAGCCGGACGAGCTTCCTGCGCTGGACGGCCGAGGATTGCCCACCCGGGAACCGCATTTGTTCATGAAGTTTCTGAAGCCAGGCTTGCCCGACCTGTTCATGGCGGGATTCTCCGTCGTGCCCGTGGGTTTTTCCGTGGGAGATCTGAAGCTCGTGGCGGAGGACCTCAACACGAAGGCGCTGAAAGTCGTCCCGTTCGGGTATGACACGACGGCTCTGAAGCCCGTGTCGGAGGATCTTGCCATGAAGGGGCTTCGCTTGGTGCTTTTCGGGTTCGACCTGAAAGCGTTGAAGCTGGTGCCGCCGGACCTCACGATGCAATCCGTCCCGTTGAGGCCCTTCGACTTCGAGCTTTGAAGGGCCTTCGCGGGGCCCAGTCATGCCGAAACGCAGCGCGCCCGATACGCTCCTGCTGGGCGAAGTGCCCGAGAGGCTCTCGGCCACTCTGGCGGAAGGCGGATTGGCCGTCCGCCGGGCAGCCGGATGGCGCGAGGCTGGGGGCACCACGGGTGTGGATGTGCTGGTCACGGCCAGCCACATCGTCGTGACGGCGGCCGACCTGGGAAGGATGGTGGCGCTGCGCGTGCTGGCGCGGGCGGCGGCAGGAACGGACAACGTCGATCTGGAGGCAACGCAGGCCCGGGGCATTCGGTTCGTCCACGCGCCCGAAGCCAACGCGCAGTCCGCCGCCGAGCTGACCATGACGCTGCTGTTCGCCGCGGCGCGCGGACTTGCCTTCCACTCGACGCAGCTGCGGGAGGGCTCCTGGAGCAGAGGCGAGCTGACGGGCCTGGAGCTGTCCGGGAAGAGGATCGGCATCGTGGGCCTCGGCCGTGTCGGAAGCCGCGTGGCGCGCATGGCGCGAGCGATCCCGATGTGCGCGGGCGCTTACGACCCGTTCATTCCCGACGAGCGATTTGCGGAGCACGGCTGCGAGAAAATCGCCAGCTTGGACGAGCTGGCGGCCCGGTCCGACGTGCTCACGGTTCACTGCCCGCTGACAGCGAATACGCGACTGATGCTGCGGTTCGAACAACTGGCGCTGCTGCCGAGCGGCGCGATCGTCCTCAACGTCGCACGCGGCGGTATCATCGACGAGGTCGCATTGGCGCAGCTTTGCGCGAGCGGTCACGTCCGCGCCTGCGGCATCGACTGCTGGTCCGAAGAGCCACCGCCGCTCGAGAACCCACTCCTGGCGCTTCCGGCCGGCAAGCTGGTCGCCACGCCCCACATGGGCGCCCGTACGCGAGAAGCCCGCGATCGCGTCGCCGACGAAACCGCGTACGGGATCTTCGCTGCGCTCAGAGAGCTCGGGCTGCTCTGATCAAAAGACCTTCCACCAGGGCTTGTCGCCGCCCTTGCGGCCGACCTTGGCCTCGAACTGCTTCTTGGTGAAGGGAATGCGGATCGTGGCGGGCTCCTGCTCCTGGTCGTTGACCACCAGGAAGAGCTTCTCTTTGGCTTTGTCGACCACGCTGTTGCCGTCGGCGTCGAACTTCGGGAACCAGACCGTGTAGCTGTCCTCATCCAGGAGTTTCGTGACGGACGGGGCCTTGAAACGCATCGGCTTGTAAGAGTTCCCGTTGTCGTCTTCGAGAGTGGTGCGGTCGCAGATGTCGCCCACGGGGATCGCCGCCTTCGGCTTGCGGGTGGTGTTGATGAGCTTTACGTAGAACTCGAGCACGCCCGAGTTGTCGGCCATCAGCCGGCGATACTTCTTTTGGGTGTCGGAAATCGACCAGTTCTTCTGGGCCGCGAGCTTGGTGACAAGCAGCTTGTAGAGCTGCGGGCTGTAGTAAGTCGGGATGAACTGGGTCGCGCCGTTGCTCTCGCGCTTGTAGGGGGTGGTTGCCCAGTCGCGCAGGTGGTTGAACTCCTCGTTGGCTTTCTTGCCGTTCTTGAGGAGATCCTTGTCGATCGTCTCGTCGAAGGTCTCCTTGACGGGCTTGGGCGACTCGGACGCATCGGAGGGCTTTTCGGAGGGCTGTTCCGCAGGCTTGGACTCGGAGGACTCTTCGTGTCGGCGCCCGCCGTGTGCGCGTCCCACGTTGCGGCCCTTGCCCTTCGCCGTCGTGGAGGCGGAGCTGGAAGACGAATCGTCGGCTGCGCGGGTGCCGCCGCCCAGATACTTGGTGAGGAGCTTCTTGTTGATCTCCTCGACCTGACCGTCCGATGGGCCCTCTTCGGCGGGGGCCGCCTCGGGAGCGGGTGCATCCAGCGCAGGCCTCTCGGCCTGGGAGGAGCGGGAGTCGTCGAGAGACATCCGGCGTGGGGCGGCCTCGTCGGCGGGAGGCGCGGCTGCGCGGCGGCGCTTGCCCGTGGCGACCGCTCCCCGAACGGGGGCGGGCCTCTTGGCCTGCAAGGCGTGGACTTTCTTGAGTCCTTCCCAGGCGGCATCGTCGTCGACGTTGATCTTGATGGCGGCCTTGAACATGCGTTCGGCGCGTTCCAGGTCGCCGGCGGCGATGTACTGGTAGCCCGAGGCGATGTAGTCGGTCTCGGCCGGCGCCATCGAGACGCCCAAGGCCAGACCCACGATCAGCAAGCCGATCCGCTTCATGTGCAGAGAACCTCCTGTGCCGAACCTTCGGTAGAGAGGCCGCATTATAGCACCCGCGCGGGATCGAGGCAAATCGCCCGGAGGCAGGGCGTTTCAGCCGATGTCAGCGCGTTTCAGCCCCGTTTTAGCGCAACGCGCGATACCCTCTGCGCGTGTCCCGGCGCCGGGGCCCGCAATCGAGAAGAGCAACCCCGCGGGTCCCGGAGCCATGGCACTTACTGCGAGCCCCGGCTGGCCTGACAAGCCAGCCGGGGCTGTGGTAGCGTGGCAGAGTGGTTGATTGCACCGGATCG
>JACQFU010000014.1 GCA_016199905.1 Candidatus Wallbacteria bacterium | reverse complement strand
TCGGGCGTCAGGGGTTTGTCTTCTTGCGGCATCGTTCAACTCCCGCTGCCGGCGAGCGTGCCGGCAGATTCGCCGAAGCCGACGATGTCGGCGTGGCCCAGCAGCGCCTCCATGTCCAGGAGCAGGACCATTCCGTCGGGCTCCTGGTAGATCGCGCTGAGGACGTCGCTTCCTCCCTCTCCTGCGACGCGCGGCTGAACGCGCGTCAAACGCTCGGGCTCCGGAGCGAGGACGCCCTGAACCGCGTCGACGATCAGGCCCACGCTCTCCGACCTGCTCCGGACGATCAGGATGCGCGTCGCCAGCGTCGGCGCTGTCTCCGGCAACGACAGCAGTGCCCGCAGGCTGATCACCGGCAGCACGCGCCCGCGCACGTTCACCAGGCCCGCCACCGTCTTGCGGCCGGAAGCGCGAGCCGGCGACTCCGGCACGGGAGTCAGCGCGACCATGTTGACGACCTCCGTCAAACCTCCGACGTCGATGCCGTAGCGGGTGCCGGCAATCGTGAAGGCGACAAACGAGCTGGCCTGCGTCATGGATCGCGCTCCTTACCGAGGAGGATCGCGCGCAGGGCCGGCCCGATTTCGGTGAGCGGCAGGATCGCCGTTTGGGCCGACAGCTTCACGGCCTCGCCCGGCATTCCGTAGACCACCGACGTGTCCTCGTCCTGCACCAGCGTCACGGCGCCGCTCTGACGCATCAGCTTCAGGCCCGTCGCCCCGTCGCGTCCCATCCCGGTCAGCAGCACCCCTATCGCCGCGGCCCCGATGGCGGTCGCCACGCTGCCGAAGAGTCGATCGGCGGAGGGGCGGCAACCGTTCAGCTCCACGCCCCGATCCAAAGTCACCGTCAGGTTCGGCGTCACCTCCAGGTGACAGTCTTCGGGCGCCACATAAACAGTGCCCGCTTCCAGCCACTGCCCGGACTGCGCCTTGAGAGTCTTCCGTCCCGACGAGGTTCCGAGCCAACCGACGAACCCGTCGAGGAATTCGTCGCCGATGTGCTGGACGACGACCACCGGCACCGGAAAGTCGCCGCCGAAAGAAGAAAGCACCTGCGAGAGCGCCGGCGGCCCTCCGGTCGACGCGGCGATCGCCACGACGCGGCATCCACGGGAAGACTCGGAGATCACCCGCAGGGCCTGAGCGCCCGGGATTTTCCCTCTCGGCCGCGGAGAGGCAGGCACGCCCACGCCGCGCCATCGCCGGAAGACGGTCACGCCCGCGGCGACGCGCAGTTTCCTCAGAAACGCCCTGCGGGCCGGACCGTCCTCGTCAGCGCCGGCGAGCATGCTCTTGCCGACCATGTCGATCGCGCCGGCCTCGAGCGCCCGGAACTGCGCGTGCTGGCGGGTGGCCGGGGAGTCGAGCCCGCTGACGATCAGGACCGGAGTCGGGAACCGGGCCATGATGGCTTGCGTCAATTGCGCGCCGTCGAGCTCGGGCATGTCGAAGTCCAGCAAGATCAGATCGGGCTTCTCCCGCTCCACGGCTTCGAGCACTCTCCTGGGTTCGGTGAGCGCGGCGATCACGTGGAACTCGGGAGTGCTCTCGACGATGCGCCGCAGCCCCTCGAGAGCCGTGGGGAAGTCGTCGGCGATCAGGACGCGGATCGGGCCGGCGCTCATGCCGTCGCCTTGCCTTCCCGGTCACGGTCCACCAACGCGCGCACGCGAGCCAGCAGCACGGCAGGGTCGAACGTCCGCTTGACCAGATAGGCGTTGGCGCCGGCTTTGAGCCCGCGCGCCTTCTCGTCGTCGGAGCCCAGCGCCGTAACCAGCACGATCGGCAAGTCGGGGGCGACCGCGCGCGCGCGGATGCGGCGAGTCAGCTCCAGACCGTCCATCGCCGGCATGTCGATATCGGTCACCACCAGATCGTAGGGTGCCGCCTCGAGAAGTTCCCACGCCTCGGCGCCGTCGGCCGCACTCGTCACGCCGTAGCCTGCCGCCTCGAGGATGTTGGCGATCACGGTCCGGCTGGCCACGGAATCCTCCACGACCAGCACCCGCGGCGCCTTGCGGATCGACGCCCGCGACGCGACGGCCGGTTCCGGCGCCGCCGCCGGTCGCGCCTTGCCCGCGGCACGGATCAGTCCATCGGCGTCCAGCACGACGGCCAAGTCCCCGCGAGCCAGGACGGTTGCGCCGGAGACGTTGGGCACGCTCTTGAGGATCGCCCCGAGCGGCTTGATCACGATTCCCTGCTCCGACTCGACGGTCTCCACGACGACTCCCACTCGTCTGTTCAACCCGCCCAGCACGACCACGCACAGCGAACCGCCTTCGCGCCCGGGCTCCCGGCGGGGCACTCCCAGGACCTCGTGAAGCCAGGCGACGGGCAGGACGGAATCGCGATAGGTCATCACCGGCCGGCCGCCCGCGCGCCCGAGTTCGCTCGGGGCCACGCGCAGCACTTCGAGGACCGACGCGGCCGGCAAGCAATAGACGTTGCCCCAGTCTCGGAGCGTCACCGCCTGGATGACGCTGATCGTGAGCGGCAGCGACAGACGGAAAGTGGTTCCCTTGCCTTGCTGGGACAGGATCTCCACGTGACCTTGAAGCCGGCTGATGTTCGTGCGCACCACGTCCATTCCGACGCCGCGGCCGGAGATCTCGGTCACCTCCTGCTTGGTGGTGAACCCCGGGGCGAAGATGAACTCGAAGATGTCTGCCTCGGGCATCTGATCGAGCTGGGCCTTCGTGACCAGACCTGCGGCGATGGCCTTGGCGCCTATTCTCTCCGCGGACATCCCGGCGCCGTCGTCGGCCAGCTCGATGACGACCCGACCCTGCCGGTGCTCGGCGCGCAGTTGCAGCGTGCCGCGGCCCGGTTTGCCGGCCTTCTCTCTCGCGTCGGGCGGTTCGATGCCGTGATCGATGGCGTTGCGGAGCATGTGGAGCAGCGGGTCGTCGAGCTGCTCGAGCATCACCTTGTCGATCTCCGTTTCGTCGCCGAAGATCTCGATCGTCACTTGGCGTCCCAGGGAGCGGCCCAGGTCGCGCACCATCCGGGGATACTTCTGGAACAGGTCTCGCAGGGGCAGCATCCGGACCTTGATGGCGTCCTCGCTGAGCCGATCGACCAGCGTGCAGACCTCGATGACGGCAGCGTCGCTGAAATCGAAGAGCCCCTGGGCGCGCTGGCCGATGCGGTCGAGCTGGTGTTCCAGCGTTTGCAAGCGGGCGGCGTCGGAGCGCTCGGAGCGGGGCCGGGTCTGCTCGCGCTGCAGGCGGGCGGCGCGCAGGCTGTCGAGAAGGTGGCGAACTTCGGCAACCAGGCTGTGCAATCCGGACTTGCGGCTCACCAGCTCGCCGGCGAGGTTGACGAGCGCGTCGATCTTATCGAGGCCCACGCGGATGCTGCTGGCGGCCACGACGTCGGCCTTGCGTCGCTCCTGGGGCGAAGTGGACGGCGCAGGCAGGGGCGCCGGAGCCGCGGGCGCAGACGACGGCGGAGCCTCGAGCTGGCCCTGGGCAGCTTGGTGGAGTCGCTCCAGGATCTCCGACGCCAGCGCAGGCGGCGGACTCTGGCTCAGCAGGGCCTGCGTCGTCGCCTCCAGACAGCTCACCCAGTCGTGCATCACGTCGCAGGTGGCAGCCGCAATGCGAAGCCGGCCCGCCCGAGCGCCCGAAAGCACTTCCTCCAGCGCGTCCCCCAGCTTGCCAAGGTCGGGGAAACCCAGCGTCCCTGCGGTGCCCTTGAGGTTGTGGGCCAACCGGAAGAAACCATCCAGGATGAGACGGTTCGCGGGATCCGTCTCCAGCTTCCGAACCATCGAGCTGGCCGTTTCGATCCTTTCCGGCATCTCGGTCAGGTAGCGTCGGCGGATAGTCTGGAGCCACGCCTCGATCTCCGCCTCCCGTGCGGCTTCCTCGGCCGGCGTGGGCTGCGAGGCGGCAGCGACGACGCTGGCGACGGTCCCGGCGACGGCGCCGGGCGGAGGCGGAGGCGGGATCGGCGCAGCCGCGGCCTCGCGGGCGTCGCGCGCGCGACCGCCGAAAGGGACCAGCTCCCTGTCCAGCTCCTCGGGCGACGCGCCGCTGGCCAGCAGGTAGGTGAGCCGGGCCCGCCCATCGTCGGTGACGCCGGTGCTGCTGCACGAAACGACGTCTCCGTGGCGGCGAAGCACCTCGAAACATCCGTTGGCTCCGGCGGAGAAGTCCTTCGCTTCGAACGCCACGTCTACCACGCGCAGCGGGCTCTGCCGGCGCGCAAGCTCCGCGAGTTGCGTCTCCTGCTGCTCGGTGAGATAGTCGACCAGGGATTGGGTGAGGCCCGGAAAAGCAGCGGTGAGCAGCTCGGGCGAGTCCCGCCGGCCGGCCGGCTTGCCTTGCTCGATTCGCTGCAGGATAGCCGCCTGTTCCCGGTCCAGTTCCTCGCCGGGGCCGCCCGACACGGAGGCCCGCGCCAGCACGTCGAAAGCGTCCAGCACGGTGTCGAAGAAGTGCTCTTCCCGGTCTCTCGACTCGGCCTGCCGGAAGAGCGACTCCAGGGCGTGCAACAGCTTGGCGGCCCGCTGGTTGTCGATCATCAGCGCCGCGCCCTTGAGGTTGTGGAGCTGGCGCAGCACCATGCCGCGCGTCTCCTCCGCCAGCTCCCCCTTTCGCTCCGAATCGACGATTCTAGGAGTCAGTTCCGCGATCAACTCCGCCGTGTCTCGGCTGAAGCTCGCTCGCAGATCCTGCTCGCTCATCGTTGTCGGGCGAAGTCGCCCGTCACGCCGGCGGGGCCGGCCGGCCCCGGACCCCCTCGAACTGCCGGGAGCCGAGCACCTTCACGACGTCCAGCAGACTGACGATCTGCTGCCTCGAAGGACCGCATCGAGCCGTGCCGGCGAGGTACTCCCGGATGCCGGGCAACGCGGAATCGGCGGTCTCCGATACGGCCTCTTGCAAGATGGACTGGATGCCGATCACGCTGTCG
Organism: Candidatus Wallbacteria bacterium; assembly: GCA_016199905.1. Taxonomy (GTDB): domain Bacteria; phylum Muiribacteriota; class UBA6191; order JACPRK01; family JACPRK01; genus JACPRK01. The sequence goes on along the minus strand of JACQFU010000014.1, from coordinate 639 downwards.
ACCTCCAGGCCGAAAACGCTGCCTTCGGCTTCACAGAGCAACACGCGCCGTTCCGGGGCGCCGTCCGGGCTGTCCGCGAGCCCCAGCAGCGGCGCCAGGCGGACGACGTCGACGATCGTCCCTCGCACATTCACGATCCCCGAGACCGCCGCCGGAGCACCTGGCACGGCAGTGACTCTTGGCGTCGCCAGCAGCTCCAGCGCCGACGTCAACGGCACCGCGAAGGTCTCGCCGCCGGCCCGGAAGAGCAGGTGCCCGTCCTTGCCGAAACTCTCCGGCGAGGCGCCCTCCAATCGAGCCGGCTGACTGAGGGCTCGCGCCCTCTGCTCCAGGATCTCGGCGGTCAGCGCGGTCATCTTTGGAGGTGGATGAGCAGTTACAGGCTTCTCGGCCCAACGGGCGTGCAGAGGGCCCGCGTCCTCACGCCTTCGTCCGGAACTTCGCGGTGCGCTCGCGGAGCACACCAGCCAGGTTCGCCAGCTCGCGCGCGGCCGACACGCTCTCCCGCGTTCCGGCCAGGCTCTGCGACATCCCCGTGCTGATCTCGTGCATGGCAGTCTCGATCTGGCAGAAGGCCGCCTCTTGCTGGCAGATCGAGTGAACCACCTGCTCGACGGCTTCCGAGAGGCTTTCGGTGTC
>JACQFU010000158.1 GCA_016199905.1 Candidatus Wallbacteria bacterium | reverse complement strand
GCGGCGGGGCCGCCGGCGGCCGCGGCTGTGTCGGGGCTGGTGATCCTCTCGTCGTTCGGCGCCCTGAGCGGCATCGACACGGTTCAAGCGGCGCTGCAAGTGATCGCCAGTCCGCAGCGGCTGCGATACGACGGCAAGGATGGGGTACGCTCGTACCTGCGCGAGCTGACGCCGATCGCGCCGCGGAGCCTGCAGTACCGCGAACTGGCCCGCCGGCTGCCGGGGCAGCCACAACTTCCCGATAGCGCCGGCGATGCGCTCGACCGGGTGCCCGCCTGTTGGATCCAGCTCCGTTTCCGTGACGCCGCGGCATTTGGCCGGATCCTCGATCTCTACGATCGGAAAGGCCGCGCGCTGTTGGCCGTCACCGCCCCGGGGCTCGCCCTCCCCAGCCCCGAGCTGAAGTTCCGTGAGATGACCGGAGTCGATCTTCGAAAGGCGGCGGAGGGTTGCGCGAGCGGCGAGCTGCTGATCGGCGACCCCTACCTGGGCCTGGCGCCGCGACTGGTTCTGATCCTGCAGTTCCCCGACGCACGATCGGCGAGCGAGCGGGCCGGCGCGTGGACGACGCCGGCTGGCGCCGATCGGGTCCACGCCTCCTTCGAGCTGGCGATGGTGGCGACGACCGCAGACGCGATTGCGGAGGTCCGCCCGATCCTCTGCGGAGGCGAGGCCGGCGGCTTGAAGTTCCAGCCCGACTTCCTCTATGCCTCCCTGCTGAAGCTTCATGGCGACGACGGACGGCTGTTCGTGAGCGAGGCCGCGGTGAAGGTTCTGGTGTCGCCGGCCTTCTGGATTGGCTCGCACCGGCGGACGGATTGCTTGGCGGAGCTGGCCGATCTGGAGGCAGCGGATGCGTTCGGTCGTTTGACGCAGCGGCCGCTTCCCGTCGATGCCGGCGGAGCCACCCGGGCGGCGCTGGAGCGTCAGTGGCTCGCTCCTAACGGCCAGTGCCGCTCTCGAGGGGCGATCTCCCGAACGAACGACGGGCTCTTCGCCTGCTCGGTCCACGGAACGCGGCGCGCGCCCCGACCTCTGCGAGACGCGGAGCTCGATCCGATCGCTTCCTCGGAGAAGAGCGCCTACAGCGACTTCGCGTGGCGCTATGGCTGGCTCTACTCGACCTGGATCGATCCGATCTGCATCGCCATCGAGGCCGGGCCCGAGCGCGCCGTCCTCGAGACGGCCATCCTGCCCGTAGCGCAGCAGCCTGCCTACCAGACTCTCCTGTCGTGGAACCGGCGCGTCGATCGCGGCGAGCGCCGCCGGCCGATCGCGTTGCCGCGAGGCTACGACCAAGCCGTCGTTGCAGTCGCCGCGCGGTTGCCCGTCGACGACGAGGATTGGCGCTGGAACCCGCGGTTCAACATGTTCTACGGACGCTACTACTTCCAGGAACCGGCGCTCTGGCGGCTCCGCGAGCTGGAGAAGCCGAGTCCGCTGGGCAATTCGCTCGGGTTGATGCTCTTCGCCGGCGACCTCGAGTTCCTGCGGCAGCCGGGGCTGCTTCTGCATTCGAAGGTGCCGGCCCCGATGGCGATGACGCGCGAAGTCGTTTCGGCCGAGCGGGCGCGCCGGTGGCTTTCGGAGCTGATGGGCGAAAACGGGCACTGGTCCCAAGGTTCGGCGGAGGGTTTCGGGTTCCGGGCGGCCGGAGAGCTGAGCGTCCACGCGGCCATCGACGACCGGGCGCTGGTTCTGGCCACGAGCCGAGAGAAGGCCAAGGAACTGATGGCCGCGCCGGCCCGCAGCGGCTCGCTTCCTGGCGCGGGGGGCTGGGTAAGACTTCGACCGGGCGCCTTGTGGGAGTCGGCCCGCGCGTTCCGGAGCCTGGGCGCGGGGTTCCTGGCCAACCGGTGCCGGGCGATCCTGGCCTCGCGGCAGAACGCGCTCGATCTGGGAGTGGCGCTCTCGGCGAAGCCGGACTGTCCCACGGGCGATCCGTTCGTGGAGCCCGGCGCCACGTGCCCGGCCGGCGGAAAATACGACACGGATGGTCCGTTGGCTCGCTGTTCGCTGCACGGCACCATGGAGTTGCCGCTGGACCCGCCGCCGGCGGAGGACTCGCCCCTGGGGGCGCTCCTTCGCTCCGCCGGCGCCCTCGAAGCGGAGGCGGCCGCGCTCGATGACGGAGTCCTGACACGCGTGGTGCTGGAGTCCCGCTGATCGTGGTACATGAGGGGGACGCCCATGTCCTCCTACCGAAAACGCATTGCGATCCTCGGCGCCACCGGCTACGGCGGTTCGGAGTTGCTGCGTTTCCTGCTCTTCCACCCGAACGTGGAAGTGGTGCGCGCTACGAGCCGGCAGCACCCGGGGAAACCGGTCCACACGGTTCACCCGCACCTGTTGAAGGTGACTGAGCTTTGTTTCGAGGACGTCTCGCCCGAGGAGGCTGCCGAGGGGGTCGATCTGGTCTTCTCGGCGCTGCCGCACGGCGCCAGCCAGGACTCGGTGCGGCGGCTTCCGGCGAGCGTGAAGGCGATCGACCTTTCGGGCGACTTTCGACTGAAGGACCCGGCAGTCTACCGCGATGTCTACGGCCACGAGCACAACGCCCCGGAGCAGTTGGGGCAGTTCGTCTATGGGCTCACGGAGTTCAACCGGCGCGCGATCGCGCCGGCGCGTCGCGTCGCGAATCCGGGGTGTTTCGCCACGGCGGCCCTGCTGGCGCTGCTGCCGCTGGCCCACGCGGGGACCCTCGACGGGCCGGTCGCGCTCGTCGGAGTCACCGGCTCCAGCGGGTCCGGTGCCGAGCCCAAGTCCGGCACGCACCATCCCGAACGGGCGGAAGCGTTCCGCGCCTACAAGCCGCTCGTCCACCAGCACCTGCCCGAGATCTGCCAGGAGCTGTCGAGAGCGGGAGCCCCGGAGGCCCGCGTCGCCTTCGTGCCGCACTCGGCCCCGATGGTGCGCGGCATCCACATCACCGCCATCCTCCATCCCAAGGAGCCGCTTTCGCTCGAGACCGTCCGCTCCATCTATCACTCCCACTACGGCGACGAACGGTTCGTGAGACTGCGTAACGAGCCGCCCGACGTGGCCGTCGTCGCCGGTTCCAATTTCGCCGACCTCCATTGCCGCTCCGACGGCCGGACGCTGGTGGTGCTGGTGGCGCTGGACAACCTCGTCAAGGGAATGGTCGGCCAGGCCATCCAGAACATGAACCTGATGCTCGGCCTGCCCGAACACGCGGGCCTGCAGTTCCCCGGCACCCGGCCGTAGCGATGACGCTCCTCCAAGCTCACAGGGACTCGATCGCGGGGGAGTTGAAACTCCAGGCGCGCCAGGTCGAAGCCGTGGCGGCGTTGTTGGGTGAGGCGGCCACCGTGCCGTTCATCGCTCGCTATCGCAAGGAGCGCACGGGCTCTCTGGACGAGGTCGCCGTGATGGCCATCCGGGATCGCCTGACGCAGCTCGAGGAGCTCGAGAAGAGGCGCGAGACGATCCTGGAGTCGTTGAAGGAGCGCAACCTGTTGGAGCCGGCGTTGGAGCGCTCCGTGAGAGCCGCCGCCACGCTGACGGAGCTGGAAGACGTCTATCTGCCTCACAGGCCGAAGCGCAGAACGCGCGCGGCCGTGGCCCGCGAGCGGGGGTTGGAACCGCTAGCGGACCGACTGATGCTGGGCGGGGCGCTGGACGTCGCGGCCGCGGCCAGGGCGTTCGTGAAAGCCGAGGCGGGAGTCGACGACGTGGAAGCGGCGCTCGCCGGGGCGCGAGACATCCTTGCCGAACGCGTCAGCGAAGACGCCCGCGCCCGTGCGGGCGCCCGCTCCTTCTTCTCCCGCCAGGGGATGCTGCAGTGCGTCAAGGCGCGCGGAGCCGACGAGGAGAAGGCCGCCAAGTACAGGGACTACTTCGAGTGGTCGGAGGAAGCGTCGCGAGCGCCCTCTCACCGGATCTTGGCGATGCTGCGTGGCGAGCGAGAAAAGTGTCTTTCGCTCGCCGTGCGCCCACCGGTGGAGGGCCCCCTGGGTCTGCTGCTTCGCATGTTCGTCAAGGGTTCGGGCCCCGGGGCCGAGCAAGTGCGCCTCGCCGTCGAGGATGGCTACGACCGGCTGCTGGCGCCGTCCCTGGAGACGGAGACTCGGCAGGCGTTGCTGGAGCGCGCCGAGCGCGAGGCGATCCGGGTCTTCGCCGGGAACCTGAGAGAGCTGCTGCTGGCGTCGCCGCTGGGGCGCAAGCGCGTCCTGGCGCTCGACCCGGGCTTTCGCACCGGCTGCAAGCTCGTCTGTCTCGACGCGCAGGGAACGTTGCTGCATCACGAGACGATTTTCCCGCATTCGGGACCGGGGCAGGCAGCGCAGGCCACCGAGCGATTGAGAGAGTTGTGCTCGCGATTTCAGATCGAAGCTGTCGCCGTCGGCAATGGTACCGCGGGCCGGGAGACGGAGACCTTCGCGAGGGCTGCCGGGCTGCCGGAATCGGTGCCCGTGGTGATGGTCAACGAGAGCGGCGCCTCGATCTACTCGGCCTCCGAGGTGGCCCGGGAGGAGTTCCCCGACCTGGACTTGACAGTGCGCGGCGCGGTCTCGATCGGCCGGCGGCTGATGGACCCTCTGGCGGAACTGGTGAAGCTCGAGCCCGAGTCCCTGGGCGTCGGTCAGTACCAGCACGACGTGAACGCCAAGGCCCTCAAGGAGAGCCTCGTGGACGTGGTCACCAGCTGCGTCAACGCCGTGGGCGTGGAGGTCAACACGGCCAGCCGGCAACTGCTGGCCTATGTCTCGGGTGTGGGGCCGGGGCTGGCGGCGGCGCTGGTGAAGTTCCGCTCCGAGAAGGGGGCCTTCCGCTCGCGCAAGGACCTGCTGAAGGTGCCTCGACTGGGGCCGAAAGCCTTCGAGCAGGCGGCGGGGTTTCTGCGCATCCACGGCGCGGACAACCCTTTGGACGCCAGCGCCGTGCATCCCGAAAGCTACGGCGTCGTGGAGGCGATGGCCCGTTCGGAGGGCTGCGGCGTCTTCGATCTGATCCGCGATGAGGCCCGGCGCGGCCGGATCGTCCCGGATCGCTACGTTTCGGACACGGTAGGTCTTCCGACTCTACGCGACATCCTCGCCGAGCTGTCCCGCCCGGGTCGCGACCCCAGGCGCGAGTACGAAGTCTTCCGGTTCGACGACACGGTCCACGCCCTCGAGGATCTGCGGCCGGGAATGAAGCTCCCCGGAATCGTCACCAACGTGACGGCCTTCGGCGCCTTCGTCGACGTCGGGGTCCACCAGGACGGGCTGATCCACGTGAGCCAGCTCGCCGACCGTTTCGTCAAGGACCCCGCAGAGATCGTCAAGGTCGCCCAGCGGGTCCAGGTGACCGTGGTCGAGGTGGACGCCGCGCGCAAGCGAATCGCGCTCTCCATGAAGGCCAACCCCGTCGTGCGTCAGAAGAGCTGACCGGGGAGCGCGCCGGCACTCGGCGCTACCAGACGCGGATGCGTTCGGCAGGGGCCAGGTACATCGGCTGCCCCGGCTTCGAGCCGAACGCGTCGTACCACGCGTCTACGTTTCTGACCGTGTCGGCCCGGTACTCCGACGGCGCGTGGCCGTCGGTGAGGATCTGCTGGCGCAGCTCGGGTTCCCGGACCTTCACGCGCCAGCTTTGGCCAAAGCTCGGGAAGAATTGCTGATCGCCCGTCAGCCCAGCCACGACCGGCGCGGGCTTTCCGCGCAGCGAGAGACGATAGGCGTCGAAGGCCACCGCAAGTCCGGCCAGATCCGCGATGTTCTCGCTCAGGGTCTGTTTGCCCTTGACGGCCAGCTCGGGAAACGGCCGGTACGCGTCGTACTGTTTCACGAGTCGGGCCGCGGACGTCTCGAAGTGGGTGAAATCCTCTTTCGTCCACCAGTTCTGGAGCCGGCCCGAAGCATCGAACAGCGCTCCTTGGTCGTCGAAGCTGTGGCTCACCTCGTGTCCAATGGTCGCGCCGGTGGCTCCGTAGTCCATGGCCCCCGGCCGGGTCGCGTCGAAGAAAGGGGGCTGCAGAACGGCCGCCGGGAAGTCGAGCGCATTCATCACGGGCAGGTTCAGCGCATTGACCTCCTGCGGACTGATGGCCCACTCGGACCGATCGACGGGCCGGCCGAGCTTCGCCAGGTTGCGCCGGTACTCGAAGAGCTCGGCGCGCGCGACGTTGCCGAAGGCATCCCCACGAATGATCTCGAGCCCGGAGTAGTCGCGCCACGTGTCGGGATATCCGACGCCCACCTTCAGTGTGGCCAGCTTCGCCCTGGCTTTCTTCTTGGTCTCGGGAGCCATCCAGTCGAGTCTGTCGATGCGCTGGCCGAACGCCTCCAGCAGGTTGGCCACCATCTCCTTGGCGCGGGCCTTCTCTGCCGTCGAGAAATACCGTCGGACGTAGAGCTTCCCGACCGCGTCCGAAAGCGCAAAGTTGGTAGCCTGTACGGCACGCTTCCAACGCTCCCGGAGCTTCGGCGTACCGGAGAGGATCTTGCCGTGAAAGGCAAACATCTCCTCGACGAAAGCCTTGGGGAGGCATCCGCCGAGGCGGTCGATTGCGTGGAAGGTGAGGTACTCCTTCCAGGTCTCGAGTGGTTCTTTGCCCACGAGCGCCGCGATTCCAACCAGGGCGCTTGGCTGCCAGACGACGAACGTAGCCTGGCGAGCGAGACTCGCGGCGGCAAAGAACGCCTGCCAGTCGAGGCCCGGAGCGGTCTGGTCGAAGTCCTGACGCAGCCAACGGTTGTTGCCCTTGCGGACGTCGCCGGAATCTGCGCGGGACCCGTGTGCCGCCGCGATTCGGCTCTCCAGGGCGAAGATCCGGGCCGCCTTGGCCTTGGCGTCTCCGACGCGCGCCAGTTCGAGGATCTTGGCGATATGCGTCAGGTACTGAGTCCGGATGTCGGCCATCCACTTGGCAGGCTCGAGGTAGTAGTCGCGGTCGGGCATGTCGAGACCGCCTTGAAGCAAGAAGGGCGAGTATTGGTCTGGCCGGTCGAGGTCGGCTGCTACCCACAACCCAAACAGATTTCCCGTTTCCAGGTTCGTGTTGTTGAGGGCGTCGACATCGGCGCGCAGCGTTTCCCCCAGGGCGCTGGCCAGAGCCCGCTTCGAGGAGATCGCGGCGATGTGCTCGAGCGCCGGCCGGAGCGGCTCCAGCCCTCGGGCCTCGATCGTCGCCTCGTCCATGTAGGCCGAGTAGAAGTCGCCGACCTTGCTGGCTTCCGAGCCCGCCGGGTTCTTCTGTTCCGCAAGCGCCCGCACGAGCTCCGCGGTGCGCCGATCGGTGAGCTCCGACAGCATCGTATCGGTTCCCCAGGAGCTCCGATCGGCTGGAATTTCCGCGCTCGCGAGCCAGCCCCCGTTGGCGTACTTGAAGAAATCACGTCCCGGCGGGACCGAGGCGTCGACTCCCGCCAAGTCCAGGTTGGCGCCGGCCGGCGGCGGCGCGGCGGAGAAGGCGCGGCATGTCATCACGAGGACGCAGCACGGAAGCAACGCGAGCCGGGCAATGGAGCGAGCCAGGGTCATGGGGGGCACGGGAATGGTATAGCAGACTGTTCCTGGTTCGAGCTACCGGCCGGGCCGTTACTTGCGCGATTGACGCCAGCAAAACGGTGTGCGGAAATGTCGAGGGGTTTGAGTTCCAGATGCAGCCTCACCACGAAGCCGGCGCCGGGGCCAAGAGAGGCCGTACCGAAGAACGTGGGCGGGTAAGGAGCGGGAGCTATCGGGCGGAAGAATTGTCCCGTTCGGTTGCAACATTCTCTACCGGTGTGCAGGTAGATGTAATGGGTCGCGGTGATGGGTACGCCTTCGCGCGAAAGGGTTAGTAAATTGGAGACCGGGGGGCTCTATGCGCACTCGGTGTCGGACCGGCCCAAATCGGAGTGGCATCTCCTGGGCCGTCACCTGGCCGACACAGCGGAGTTGGCCCGACGGTTCGCAGAGCCATTCCAGTCGGGGGAATGGGCTGCCCTGGCTGGCCTCTGGCACGATCTTGGGAAGTACTCCCGCGAGTTTCAGTTGCGGCTCGACAGTCAATCCGACGCCCACTGCGAGGACGGCTCGGCGTCTTCCTCACGCGTCGATCACTCCACGGCTGGAGCGCTGCACGCCGTGGCGACCTTGGGCGGCGCGGGGAAGCTCCTCGCTTACCTGATCGCGGGTCATCACGCGGGGTTGCCCGACTGGCAGAGCGACGACGCGGGCGCAGCGGCCCTCTCTCACCGGCTCGCCCAACAGCGCTTGCTGGATCGAGTGCTCGTGGCTCGGCCACCGGCGGGAATCCTGGCGAGACAGTGTCCGTCGGAACGGCCTCCAAGCGGATGCGATCCTGCCTTCTGGATTCGAATGCTCTTCTCCTGCCTGGTCGATGCCGACTTCCTCGACAGCGAGGCGTTCTTCAGTCCCGAAAGGGGCTCGATGCGAAAGGAGTTCCGGTCGCTGAAAGAGCTGGAACCTCAGTTGCAAGCCCACCTCGAACAGCTCGTACGAGAGGCCGCTCCGACGAAAGTGAATGCCATCCGGCGCACCGTTTTGGAGCGATGCCGCTCGTCCGCCGACTGGAAACCGGGGGCCTATTCCCTTACGGTTCCGACGGGTGGCGGCAAGACGCTGGCTTCTCTTGCCTTCGCCATTGCTCACGCGGTGCGTCACGAGAAGCAGCGTGTTCTGTACGTCATTCCCTACACCAGCATCATCGAGCAGACCGCGGACGTCTTCCGGCGAATCTTCGGCGACGATCTGGTCGAACACCACAGCGCGCTGGATATCGATCCCGCTCGGGAAGACGGACAATCGAGGCTGGCGAGTGAGAACTGGGATGCCCCGCTCGTCGTGACCACGTCCGTACAGTTTTTTGAATCTCTGTTTGCCAGCAGGTCCAGTCGGTGCCGAAAGCTCCACAACATCGCCAACTCCGTGATCGTGCTGGACGAGGTGCAGCTCCTGCCCCCAGAGCTGTTGAAGCCCATTCTGTTTGCCCTTCGCCAACTGCGCGATCACTACGGATCGACGCTCCTGTTGACTACCGCGACGCAGCCTGCGTTGGGACCTCGGCAGGATGGCGATCTGAAGTTCGAAGGCATCGAAACCCGCGAGATCGTCGAGGACCCCGAGGGCTTGCACGAGCAGTTGCGCCGTGTCGAGTTGGAGTTGCCGGAGGATCTGTCAAAACCCGTAGCCTGGTCCGAACTGGCATCGGAGCTGGGCGGGCACGAGAGCGTATTGGCGATCGTCAATCGGCGACGCGACGCCTTCGAGTTGCACCGCTGCATGCCCGCGGGAACCTTCCATCTTTCGGGGTTAATGTGCGGAGCTCATCGCACGCGGGCACTGGAAGCTATTCGGCAGTCGTTGCGGGACGGTCTGCCCACGAAGGTTGTGAGCACGCAGCTCGTCGAGGCAGGCGTGGACCTCGACTTTCCGGTCGTGTATCGGGCGCTAGCCGGGCTCGACTCGATCGCCCAAGCGGCAGGAAGATGCAATCGCGAGGGCCGGCTCCGGATGGGTCGCGTGAGAGTCTTCGTGGCGCCGGCTCCCAAGGGTCATTTGCGGATGGCGCAGGATTGCTCTCGCAAACTGCTCTCCAAGGGCCTCGACGATCCGCTGACCCCGGGCGCATTCCGAAGTTTCTTCCGCGAGCTCTATTGGCTTCAAGGCGAAAGGCTCGACGCTTGGCGCGTGCTCGAGTGCCTTCCCAGCAACACCCACGAGTGGCAGTTCCGCACTGCGAGCCGCAGATTCCGGATGATCGACGACGAGGACCAGGCTCCGCTCGTGATCCCGTACGAAGCGAAGGGTCGTCACCTGGTCGAACAGTTGCGGAAGTGGGGCCCGAACCGAGAGCTGTACCGCGGCTTGCAACGACTGACCGTGCAGGTGTCACGCCGCGACCTACGGCGGCTGGTGGCTTCCGGAGACGTTTCCGAGATGCGGGGCGGGCTTCACGTCCTCGGTTTCGAACAACTCTACGACCCGGCGACAGGCCTTCGACTGCTCGAAGGCGACGGCGTCGCCCTGGAACCGGAGGGATTGATCCTATGAGTGCAGTTGGATTGCCTGCATACGCACGGCACGAGCTGACCCTCAGAGTCTGGGGCGACAATGCCTGTTTCACGCGGCCAGAGTTCAAGGTAGAGCGCGTCTCCTACGACGTGATGACGCCATCTGCCGCGCGCGGCATTCTCGAGGCGATCTATTGGAAACCGGCGATGGCCTGGCGCATCCTTCGTATCGACGTTCTGCGCCCCATCCGCTGGGAGGCCGTGCGCCGAAACGAAGTGGACGACGTCGTGCCAATCGACAACGTCACGGAGGTCATGAAGCGAGGTCGTGGCAGGCTGGGGCTCTTCGCCGAAGAGTCGCGCCAGCAGCGCGCGAGCCAGATCCTGCGGGACGTCGAGTACCGCATCCACGCTGGCTTCGTCCTAACGGACCGAGCGGGTACCGAGGACACACTCGTCAAGTTGACCGCCATGTTCCAGCGTCGAGCCCGAGCGGGACAGTGTTTCTCTCAACCGTACTTGGGCTGCCGCGAGTTCCCGGCCTACTTCGAGCTGCACGAGGGTGAAGGAGGCGCTCCCCCCATTGCGGAGGACCGAGAGTTGGGCTGGATGCTCTACGACATCGAGCACGGCAGGAACGGCCCATCGCCCTGTTTCTTCAAGGCGGAGCTGCAGGGCGGAGTCCTGCATGTGCCTTCTCCCGAAAGCGATCAGGTGAAGCGATGATCCTGCAGAGGCTGGTCGAACGCTTCCGCAATGAGGGCGGTTCGGCGTCCGGCTACCAGAGAAAGGCGATCGAGTTCGTCCTCGTGCTCGATGACTGCGGCCGGTTGGTGGGCGTGGACGATACTCGCACGGGTACGGGTCGCGCTCAGCGAGCCCGTGAGTTCGACGTCCCGAGGGAGGTCAAGAGAGCCTCGCAGGTCGCGTCCAATCTTCTGTGGGACAACGTTACGTACGTTTTCGGCTTCGTGCCGATAGCCAAACAAGCCGCCGCGGCTAGGGATCTGTCGGCTCGAGGAGCCGCCTGCCGGGAGTGCTTCATCGAGCGAATTCGGCGTGAACTCGGTAGCGTAGCGTCCGATCGAGGCATTGCAGCCGTCCTTCGATTTCTGGAGTCGGCGGGACCTTCGTCTCTTGTGGGCGACTCCCACTGGGACGAGATCGCCGTCGGAAAGGGCTACTTGAGCTTTCGCCTGGCGGACGAGCTCGGGTTGGTCTGCGAGCGTCCCGCCGTTCGCAGTGCCGTGCTGGCTTCGTCTGGATCTGGTGTCGAAGCATCCGCTCGCTGCCTGGTCACGGGAGAGGTCGGTTCCGTGGCGCGCCTGCACGGCTCCATCAAGGGTGTGGACGGGGCACAATCGAGCGGGGCGAGCCTCATTTCTTTCAACCTGCGAGCCTTCGAATCCTATGGCAAGCAGCAAGGCTCGAATGCTCCGGTCAGCCGGGCTGCGGAGTTTGCTTACACGTCGGTGCTGAACCGGCTACTGGCCCGGGACTCCAGGCAAAAACTCCGCGTTGGCGACGCCACGGCGGTCTTCTGGGCCGAAAAGCCGACACCCTGTGAAGATTGGTTCCGGGATCTCTTCGATCTGGCTCAGAGCCCGGAGAGGACCGAGTCATCCGTTGCCCTGCGGACGCTCTACCTTTCGCCATGGACGGGCGTCGCTCCACAGGAGGCCGATCTGAGATTCTGCGTGCTGGGGCTCTCTCCGAACGCGGCAAGACTCGCGGTCAGGTTCTGGTACGACGGGACCGTCCGCGAGATCTCCGAAAATGTCGGCCGACACTTCCAAGATCTGGAGCTCGAGTCGGCCGAAGAATCACACACGCCTCGGCCGCTGCGCAGACTGCTCCGGTCTATTGCCGTGCTCGGCAAGGACGAGAACGTGCCGCCCAACTTGGCTGGGGCAATCATGTCCGCGATTCTTGCAAATACGCCCTATCCACGTTCCCTACTGGAGGCCGCCGTCCGGCGCAGCCGTGCCGAACGACAGGTTGGTCTCGACAGGGCGTCACTCATCAAGGCCGTGTTGACGCGACAGGCCCGCCGCAACCAGCGGGCCGAAAGGGAGGTCGGTGTGTCTCTGGACCCCTCGAACCTGAACGTCGGATACAGGCTGGGACGTCTGTTTGCCGTCCTGGAGCAGATTCAGTGGTACGCCCAGGGCGACTCGAACATCCGAGAGCGCTACTACGGAGCGGCCTCGGCCCACCCTGCAGTCGTGCTGCCGCAGTTGATGAAGCTCAAGAACCATCACCTGGCCAAGCTCGACAACCGGGGGCTCGCCGTGAACCTCGAGAAGAGAATCGGCGAAATCCTCGATGGAATCGAAGACTTTCCAAGGCGACTCGCACTCGACGACCAGGGACGATTCGCCGTCGGTTACTACCACGAAAGAACCCGGGCATTCTCGAAGAAGAACGACAGCCCCCAAGAATGAGGAGGACCCTATGACGCAACCCATCTGCAACCGCTACGACTTCGTACTGCTGTTCGACGTGAAGGATGGAAACCCTAACGGCGATCCAGACGCCGGCAACATGCCGAGGCTGGACCCTGAGACGGGCCGCGGCCTGGTCACCGACGTCTGCATCAAGCGAAAGATCCGCAACTTTGTCTCGCTCAAGAAAGAGGATCGCCCACCCTTCGAGATCTACGTGAAGGAGAAGGCGATCCTCAACGATTTGCACGAGCGCGCCTACCGGGAAATCGGTGCCGCCGACGAGCTCACCAAGGACAAGAAGCGCAAAGGTGGCGACAGGGTCGCCGAGGCCCGCAAGTTCATGTGCGCCAACTTCTTCGACGTCCGCACGTTCGGCGCCGTGATGTCCCTAGGCGTCAACTGCGGTCAAGTCCGTGGCCCCGTTCAGCTCACGTTCGCCCGGAGCGTCGACCCCATCGTTCCGATGGAGCACTCCATCACTCGCATGGCAGTGGCGACTCGAGAGGAGGCCGAAAAACAAGGCGGCGACAATCGGACCATGGGGCGCAAATACACCGTGCCCTACGGTCTGTATCGAGCCCACGGCTTCGTCTCGGCGGCGCTGGCAGCTCAGACTGGTTTTGGCGACGCCGACCTCGCGCTGCTGTGGGAAGCCTGCGCCAGCATGTTCGAGCACGATCGCTCCGCGGCGAGAGGCGAAATGTCCACGCGGAGACTCGTCGTCTTCCGCCACGAGACACCCCTCGGCGGAGCACCGGCGCACAAGCTGTTCGAGCGCGTCACCATCCAGCGCGTCCCGGGAGTGGAGGTGCCACGAGGTTTCGAGGATTACGTTGTGAGAGTCGACGACTCCGCGATGCCAGGTGGCGTCGCCGTTCTACGGCCCGCCGAATGAGCGTAGACGGCGCCTTGGGGCTCTTTCCGCCGGCTGAAGAAGAGTTTTTGCCGCTCTCTGGTCTGCAGCATCTTCTCTTCTGCCGCCGGCAGTGCGCCCTCATCCACGTCGAGGGGATCTGGGCCGAGAATCGGTTGACCGCGGAGGGAAGGCTACTGCACGAACGAGTGGAGAGCGGAGAACCCGAGGATCGGCCTGGAGTTCGCATCCGCCGCGATCTTGTGTTGCAGTCGTCCCGCTTGGGCCTCATCGGAAAGGCCGACGTCGTCGAGTTTCATGCCGAGGATCGCTCGGGAGAAGCGACCGTTTGGCGTCCGTTTCCGATCGAGTACAAGCGCGGGGCGCGCCGAGCATGGCTCCACGACGAAGTGCAACTTTGCGCGCAGGCCATCGCTCTGGAGGACATGCTGGGGCTCGAAGTCCCTCGCGGGGCGATCTACCACGGTACCTCGCGCCGTCGGAGAGACGTGGCGTTCGGCGAGGAACTCCGGGAACATACACTCGGCGCGGCTCGAGAGTTTCACCAGCTCATTCGGGCGGGGTGCACTCCGGCGGCGACGCTCGAGGCGAAATGCGAGTCGTGCTCCCTCCTCGCCGTCTGCCTTCCCAAGGAGACGAGTTCGGAAGACCGCGCATGCCGCTACCTGCGCCGCGTGTTTCGCGAACACATTTCCGAAAACAGTACTGAGGGAGACCGCGAGGACACCTGGGACATCGAGGACGTTCCCAATGAGACCGGCAGCGCCGGCAATTGAGCGCTATCCAGAAGAATGACCAACGTCCACAACGTCCTCTACATCACCACACAGGGGGCCTGGCTTCGCAAGGACCACGAGACGGTCTTGGTGCGCGTGGAGCGGCAAAACCGTCTCGCCATCCCGTTGCATCATCTCGAGGGAATCGTCTGCTTCGGTCGCGTGAACGTCACTCCCAACTTGCTGGGCGCCTGCGCGACGCGAGGGATCTCGCTTAGCTTCCTGACGGAGACTGGGCGATTTCTCGGGCGTGTCGAGGGGCCGGTCAGCGGAAACGTGTTGCTTCGCCGTTCACAGTACCGGCGCGCGGACGACGCAGAAGCCTCGGCACGTCTTGCAAAGAGCTTCCTCCTTGGCAAACTTGGGAATGCGCGTGTGCTACTGCTGCGATCGGCTCGCGAACAAGCGGAACCTTCCGATGGACCGCTTGGCCGCGCCGCCGCCAGGATCAGCGAGCACCTGCGTGAGCTTGGGCTCGCCGAAGGGCTCGATTCCATCAGGGGAGTCGAGGGACGAGCGGCTGCGACGTACTTCGGAGTCTTCGATCGTCTGATACGCCGCCAGAAGGAGGACTTCTCCTTCTCGGGCCGGACGAGGAGGCCGCCGCGAGACCCGATGAATGCTTTGCTTTCATTTCTGTACGCGCTCCTGCGGCGGGATGCCGAGTCGGCGCTGGGGGCAGTCGGACTCGATCCGCAGGTTGGCTACCTGCACGTCGATCGCCCGGGACGACCGTCGTTGGGGCTGGACTTGATGGAAGAGCTGCGTCCGGCCTTGGCCGATCGCTTGGCCGTTGGGCTCGTG
The DNA here is from genome assembly GCA_016199905.1 of Candidatus Wallbacteria bacterium. GTDB lineage: Bacteria > Muiribacteriota > UBA6191 > JACPRK01 > JACPRK01 > JACPRK01. Next base: position 2,451 of record JACQFU010000158.1, on the reverse strand, counting down.
AATCTTGCACAGGTGAAAGCGCGCGGCTTCGATGCCTCGGCAACCGGAGCCGTATCGATGAACGAAGCGACGCGCAAGGAGGTCCTCGTCGCGTATCAGAAGCGAAAGCAGGAGTCGTTGCGGCATCCCTTCACCGACTCCACGATTCCTCTGAGCCTGGTCGTGCACGTCCAGGCTCGCCTGCTGGCCCGCGTGATTCGAGGAGACTTGGCTGACTATCCGCCATTCGTTTCGCGCTGACCGTTCTTTGACAGACGAATATGGGAGCAAGCCAATGATCGTGCTGATTAGCTACGACGTGTCCACGACGAGCATGGGAGGTCCTCGACGATTGAGGAAGATTGCCAGGGCCTGCCTGGACCACGGTCAGCGAGTTCAATACTCGGTGTTCGAGTGCTCCGTGACCTCCAGGCTCTGGGTGCAGCTGAAGGCCAAGCTACTGAAGCTCTACGATCCCGAGCTGGACAGTCTTCGGTTCTACTACTTGGGTGAGGACGCAGAAAAGAGAACCGAGCACCACGGAACCAGGCCGTCCGTTGACCTGGATGGGCCGCTCGTTGTCTAGGTCCGCGCGTACCAGGAGCGATCCCCGAACTCCTGTGGGGTCCGCGCAGGTTCCGGGCTGGGACGCGCATTTCCGCGTGCGCTGCTGCGCACTCCGCTTCCAGCACCGGTTCTGATCGATCCGCACGGTTCCGATGTCAGGCTCGATCGGGCCTCGACCTCGAACGTCAGCGGCGCCTCGTCCTGGTCGAAGCCTCAGGTACGCGCAAGTACGTGCTACGATCCCCTCTGGAAGCGGCCCCTGGCGGGCCACAGTTCCCTCCGCGTCATCAGCGGAGGGTGGATTGAAACGTTGATCCAGATGATGCTGAGCGCGCCGGCACCAGTTCCCTCCGCGTCATCAGCGGAGGGTGGATTGAAACGCTGCTGACGCTGCCGGCGAGGCGGCGACTGTGGGTTCCCTCCGCGTCATCAGCGGAGGGTGGATTGAAACTGGGCGTGCCTGTCCTGGTTCTGCACACAACCGAGTTCCCTCCGCGTCATCAGCGGAGGGTGGATTGAAACTGGATGGGGCACGCACCTACGCACTGAGAGGACTAGTTCCCTCCGCGTCATCAGCGGAGGGTGGATTGAAACATTGTAGTCTCCTCTCGTGGTCCGGGGCCCGGTCGTTCCCTCCGCGTCATCAGCGGAGGGTGGATTGAAACGTGTGAATCCGATAGGTGATCCCGAAACTGTCCGAGTTCCCTCCGCGTCATCAGCGGAGGGTGGATTGAAACTCTCCTCTGCACACGCGGCACGCCCCGCAGACGGGTTCCCTCCGCGTCATCAGCGGAGGGTGGATTGAAACGCATCGATGAGCTGTCGCTGCTCGGCCTTCGGCAGGTTCCCTCCGCGTCATCAGCGGAGGGTGGATTGAAACACTTTGTCGCCGATGGCGGTGGGTTCACGGTCGAGTTCCCTCCGCGTCATCAGCGGAGGGTGGATTGAAACCCGGTGGTGCTGTGACCAGCCCATCCGCATCGGGTTCCCTCCGCGTCATCAGCGGAGGGTGGATTGAAACTGCGCGCTGGCGTGCGGACTCGCGTCCGCGCAGGTTCCCTCCGCGTCATCAGCGGAGGGTGGATTGAAACGCCGTCAAGGCCGTGCAGAAGGCCTCGCGCGCAAGTGCGTCATCAGCGGAGGGTGGATTGAAACGGGTCGCCGGCTACGGCACTGAGAACGCCGGCGGTTCCCTCCGCGTCATCAGCGGAGGGTGGATTGAAACTTCGTAAGGAGGGAGTCGTGACGCAGCGCGTCAGGTTCCCTCCGCGTCATCAGCGGAGGGTGGATTGAAACGAGGCGGACTGGATTGACGCGTCGCGTCAGATGGTTCCCTCCGCGTCATCAGCGGAGGGTGGATTGAAACTGGGCGTGCCTGTCCTGGCTCTGCACGCAACCAAGTTCCCTCCGCGTCATCAGCGGAGGGTGGATTGAAACTCTGCACACGGCAACTACTTCAGCGGCAGCAGCAGGTTCCCTCCGCGTCATCAGCGGAGGGTGGATTGAAACCATTATCGCTGGCATCGATGGCCGCGCGCTCCGCGTTCCCTCCGCGTCATCAGCGGAGGGTGGATTGAAACGAGTCCGTGATGAGATCGCCGCGCCGTGGCTGTAGTTCCCTCCGCGTCATCAGCGGAGGGTGGATTGAAACTCGATCGACAGTGGTTTCGCGAAGACGGTGCGCTGTTCCCTCCGCGTCATCAGCGGAGGGTGGATTGAAACTGCGGCCGGAGGCCCCCTCGACGGCCCGCCAGAAGTTCCCTCCGCGTCATCAGCGGAGGGTGGATTGAAACCTTTCGAACTCGCTTCGCCCGCAGCCTCCGTCAGGTTCCCTCCGCGTCATCAGCGGAGAGTGGATTAGAACCAATACCACTGAATTAAGCACGCGATGTCGCCCGCCGGAAT